>JAKJGD010000107.1 GCA_022704585.1 Spirochaetota bacterium
CCTGCCGCTCCACGACCCTCTCGAAGATGTTCCGCACCAGGCGCCCGTTCCCGAACGCGCGGTCCCGCCGACCGTACAGGGCCGTGAGGAGGGCGAGCATCGCCTTCCGCGCGTCGTCCCGCACCGTGAACTTCGCGTTCACGCAGAAGGAGTCGAAGATGCGCATGAGCTCCTCCGGCCGATAGTGGTCGAAGTAGAAGTAGCGGCTGAAGCGCGACCGGAGGCCCGGGTTCGACTTGATGAAGCGGTCCATCTCATCAGTGTATCCCGCCACGATCACGACCAGACGGTCGCGATAGTCCTCCATGCGCTTGAGTATGATGTTGATCGCCTCCTGGCCGAAGTCCCTGCCGCCAATATCGTCCGGCACGAGCGCGTACGCCTCGTCTATGAACAGGACCCCGTCCAGGGCCTTCTGCACCACGTTGTCCACGTTGATCGCGGTCTGGCCCACGTAACCGGCGACCAGGCCCGCTCGGTCGGTCTCCACGAGCTGGCCTTTTTTCAGTAAACCGAGGGCGCGGTACACGCGCCCGAGCATGCGCGCGATCGTGGTCTTGCCGGTCCCGGGCGGGCCGTAGAACACGGCGTGGAGGGAAAGCGGCGTGGCCGGGAGCTTCCGCTCCTCGCGCTCCTTCTGCACCTTTATCAGGTTCACGAGCGTGGCGATCTGCTCCTTTATCTTCTCCATCCCGACCAGTGCGTTGATCTTCTCCATCACCTGCTCGAGCGTCTCCTCCTGTTCCGCTTCCTTTACCGCCACCGCGGCGGAGGTCACGGCCGTGCCCCGGTTGATGAGCCGGTAGATCTGCTTGAGCCGCTCCTCCTCTTCCGTGTCCAGGGAGCCGTCTGCTTTCATTAAATATTGCGCAAAGGTGTAGAGGGCGGAGCCCGCGCGGTCCGCAAGCCCGGTTCCCTTTTCGCGGTCAAGATTTTCCGCCGCGGTCATGGTCCTGAGGGAGAAGGATTCCAGGTCCACGCCCGGCTTGAGCTTGCGGACAAGGCCGGCGATGCTCTCGCGGAACGCGAGCAGGTCGGCCGCGCGACCGGGCGGGAACTCGTCCCCGGCGAAGATCTCGTCCGCGAGCTTTTGCGCGCGGTCAGAGTCGTCCGGGTTGAGCGGCAGCAGGACCAGCGAGATGAACATGAGCTCTGCCGGGGAGGGCTTCCTCTCCGGGCCGACGCAGAGCGACGACAGTATGAGCAGATCGCTCACGATGCCTGATTTGAATTCCGGGTCGGTAATCTGGGCCAGCAGGCCCGTGAAGCTTTCCTTTAGCTTTTTCGCTTCATGGAAGAGGAGGGCGAGGCTCTTTTCGTCGACCGCGCCCTCCGCGGGGGAAGGGGCCGCTTCCTCGACGCCGGCGGCCATCGAACGGTCGATCTCGGCGAGGGTTTTCATGGTATCGCTGATCTCGTTCAGGATGCGGAGCGTGCTCTCCTCGCGCGCGGGGGGCCTGCCGCCGCCCGCGTTGATGCGCTCGATGAAGCGGGACACTGCCGTTACGTTGTCGAAGGTCTTGAAGGTGACGACGGAGGCCCTGAGCTTCATGGTCACGATGATCGAGGAGAACGCCCGCTCGTAGGCGATCCCCCTGATTTCCCCGAACGCCAGCTCCTCGAACTGCGTCCTGGACAGCTCGCTCGTCACGAAAAAGAGCCGCCGGTCCGTGACGAAAAGCACGCCCGCGATATCGCGGCTTCCGGATATTTTAATTCCACGGTACAGACCGTCGAGAACGTCCAGAACGCGCTCGTTGTTCGCCAGGAGCTTTTCCAGCCCCCGGAGCACATTCTTCTTGTTCGAAACGAGCAGCCAGTTCTGCAGGGAATCCAGCTGTTTCTCAATGTCCGGGATTGACGGCATTCTTTTTCCTTGCATTGTAAGTGGGGCGCGGCGGAACCAGGCCATGCCCGGGCCGGCGTTATTGTAGGCGTTCATCCGGTTGCTGTCAAGATAGTTATCGCTTTTATTCGGGTGTCAGAGCATGGGAGGCGATAGTTATCGCCTATGTCCCCGGTGTCAGAGCATGGGGGGCGATAGTTATCGCCTTTGTCTCGGGTGTCAGAGCATGGGGGGCGATAGTTATCGCCTTTGTCTCGGGTGTCAGAGCATGGGAGGCGATAGTTATCGCCTTTGTCTCGGGTGTCAGAGCATGGGAGGCGATAGTTATCGCCTTTGTCCCGGGGGTCAGAGCATGGGGGGCGATAACTATCGTTGTCCGGCGGCTCTTATTTCTCGCGGAGGAAATTAAGGACCAGCCTGTTCACCTCATCCGGCTTCTCCATCGGCGCCATGTGGCTTGTCCCGGGGATGATGACGAGCCGCGCGCCGGGGATCAGGCGGGCCATCTCCTGCCCGTGCTCGCGCCGGATGTCGTCGTTCTCTCCCAGGATGACCAGGGTTTTCGCCCGTACCTTCGCCAGGTCGGCTGCCGTATAGTCGGGCTGCGTGAGCCACATGGCCTTAACCTTGCCGATAAGCACGGGCCACTTGTCCGGGTCCGGCGCGATGCGCCGGTAAAAACGGCGTGCATCATCCAGGAAGGGATCGTCCGGTGCAAGCGTTTTCAGTTTCGCGATGGATTCGGCCGACATGCCGTCAGTGCGGAAATTGCTTCCTATCATCACCAGCTTTTTGACCTTCGACGGATGGTTGATCGCGAGATCGAGGCCGATTATCCCGCCGTCGCTCCACCCGACGATATTGACGCTCCCGAGCTTCAGCTTTTCAACCAGCGCCAGCATGTCGGACGCCATGAGGGCGTAGGAGAGGGGCCCGTCGCCGTCCGTTGACCGGCCGTGGCCCCGGCTGTCCGGCGCGATGATGCGGTATTCCCGCGCCAGGGCCGGTATCTGCCCGTAAAACGACTCGATGAACGCGGAGCCCCCGTGCATCAGGAGGAGCGGCTCGCCCGACCCGTGCTTCTCGTAATAGAGTCGTATGCCGTTGACTTCCGCCCGGTCTCCCGTGCCCGCATCCGCGTTGAAGGCCCTCCACGCGAGGTAGCTGACCATGCCCCGCGCCTCTTTGCCGGCGAGCAGGTAGCCGGCCGCGGGCAGCGCTATGACGAACACGGCAACCAGCGCGAACACCCTGTATTTCGTTAACCGGATCATGCCCGCACCTCCTACAGCCATTTTTTCTTAATGAAATACAACACCAGGGCCACTGACAGGATGGTGGCCGACAGGATCACGATGAGGAAGGCCAGGGGATGGTCCTGCATCGGCAGCTTCACGTTCATGCCGTAGAAGCCCGTGACGATGTTCGGGATCATTAAGATGATCGTAATCGAAGTCAGCACCTTCATGACGATGTTCAGGTTGTTGGAAATAACGGAGGCGAACGCGTCCATCATGCCGCTCAGAATGTCGCTGTACACGTTGGCCATTTCATTGGCCTGCCGGTTCTCGATCACGATGTCCTCGAACAGGTCCTCAATGTCCTCGTTCGTCTGGAAGATGCTGAGGCGGCGCAGCCGCTCCAGCATCAGCCCGTTCGTTTTGAGGGACGTGGTGAAATAGACCAGGCTCTTCTCGATGTTGAGCAGCTTGATGAGCTGCTTGTTCTTGGATTCCTGCTCCAGCTTTTTCTGTATCATGTTCGTAGCGTTGTTAATCTGCTTTAAAAACTGCAGGTAGAGCATCAGGGCGCGCAGGATGATCTGTAAAATGAATTTGATCCTGTTCACGGTCGTGACGTTCTTTACGTTGTTCTCGATGAACTCGTTCAGCACGGTCCTATCCTTCGAGCAGGCGGTGATCAGGAGTCCGCCCGTGAGAATGATGCCGATCGGGAGCGTGTAATAGGGCGTTTCCAGGTTGTGCTCGTCGAAGAACGGAACCTTGACGATAATGAGCGTCGCATTGTCCTCGACCTCCACGCGGGCCGTTTCGTCGATGTCGAGTGCGGCCGTGATGAAATCATGCGGGATGCCGAAATGCTGCGCGAGGAGCGGTATGTCGTCCTTCGAGGGATTGACTATGTTGATCCAGCATTCCTTTTCGATGTAGTCGATCTTGGCGATCTTCCCGCTGATGAGCTTGTAGACCTGGATCAGCGGCTGGATCTCGCTCGCGATCTCCTCCGCCGTCATCTCTTCCTCGGGCGGGAGCTCCGCTTTCAGCACCTGGTCGGCTACCTGCGCCAGCTCCTGCGCCTCCTTGCCCTTGTACTTTCGCGCGAGGTCCCGGAGCTCGCGCTGCTTGCCGATGGGGAGGAGCTTCAGAAACTCGAGCCGCTCTTCGTCGAGCATGCCGGCGATAAGGGAGACCAGCTCGCCGTTTTCGAACAGGCTCATGAGCGAGAGCTTGACGTCGTCGTCATAATAGCTGAATATCTGGGACCGGATGTCGGGGGAGATTCCCAGCAGTATATTGCGGTTTTCCTTTGCGGACAGGGCACCCAAGAAGTCGGCCACGACGGAGGGCGGGGTGGTGGTGCAGAATTCTTTAATATCCTCGATATTGTTGGATGCGAGCAGCTCCCGGAACTCCGGGACCAGTAAGGGATTTTTCATATGATGCCTCCTGTCGGTTCCTGGGAGGCGTGCCTGTACGCATGCCCGCGTGATTTACCTGAAATCGCCTCCCTGGTGTGCCGTGTAAGGGAATGGGTCCATATCCATGTCTGAGCCCTGTATTATGTCCTGATCATTCAATGATGTATATTACGTATCAGCGCGGTCTGGAATGCCGCGGAAAGATGGCGCAATGGAGCACGGTGTACGTGCTGAATTCGCTTCTGTCAAGAAGTTTTACTCATATATATCGCGCAATGATGAATAAATTTGTGATTTATTTTTCTGCCGGTTCCGTGGAGCCGGGCGAACCATGGCAGGCCATCAGGACCATGTCATTCAGTGGACTGGCCGTGGCCTCAGGGGGAGTTCCAACCGTCCTGCGTGCGGGAATGGAATACTTGAACATCGTGTCGAAAAAATAATCGGGCAAATCCAAATATTATATTGACAATCATATTATTCGTATATTAATTAAAGCTAAAATAATTATCAGGAGGAGCTATAGTGAAAAAAATTGGTATTTTTGCATTTGTTGCGGCACTATTCATATCCTTTGCGGTAGCCGATATTTCTGTTGCGGGAGCGCTTGTGCGTAATGGCAGCGGCGTAAGGACCAAATCAATCTTCGGTACGCTGTACTATCTTTCTCTTTATGTACCCGGGACACTGAAGGGAAAAAGCGGGAAGGAAATCATCGAAGCCAACGAGGCCATGTACTTGGTCCTCACAATAGACAGCTCGCTTGTTACCCGCGAGCGGTTCGTCGAGACCACGAGCGATGGTTTCGCCAAGTCCGCCGCTTCCGGTTATGCTTCGGCGAAGAAAGCGGCTTTTCTCGCACAATTTAACAAGTCAAAATTCTCGAAGGGAGATGTGGTCCTCATGAGCTATACTCCCGCAGGTCTTACCACGACGTACAAGAAGAAAGAGGTTGGGAAAGATGGGAAGGTGACGTTTAAGGCCGAGGTACTGGGAACTATCGCTGGCCTTGATCTGAAAAAATCCCTGTTTGCCATATGGCTTGGCTCGAATCCGGTACAGGAAAGTCTGAAGACAAGCCTGTTGAGCGGAAAATAACAGGACGTTAAAACCTGTTGCAGGTGAAGAGACCGCGGGGACGCGGTCTCTTCAATTATTATTCAATACCTGATTTTCTCCATGCGGCGTATATCAGGTTTTTATTCCAATCGGTAAAATAGTCTTGCCTTAATCCAGGCCTTAATCAAGAATTGGTTTATTGAGGCGCCATAAATTCTGCTCGGCCGGCAGGGTTGGCAAACCGGTAATTCACGATTTTTTTGCAACTGTTACCGTACCCGGGCTGTCTTTCCCGCTAGTACCACGCATGCCGGAATTTTTTCCTCAATTATAATATACCACGGCGTTCCATCATTAAAGGGAGAAACGTGCACATGAACATGATAAGTAATGAAGCTCCGGGCAGGGATTCCGCCCACACTCAGCGAAAAGAGCCTGTAATCCTTACGATCGTCCACAATCTGCGGGGCCTTCTCTCCATGCTGCTCCTGACGGCCAACACCGTTTTCTGGTTCGGTCCGCTCATGCTGATGGCGTTTCTCAAGCTGGCAGTCCCGATTCCCCTCTGGCGGAAGATGTGGGGAGTGCTGATCAACGCCCTTGCCGTGACATGGATTTCCATCAACAATTTCAATATCCGTTGGTCCCAGAGGATTACGTGGGACATACGCGGCATGGAGGGCCTCTCCCTTGACCAGTGGTATCTGGTCATATCGAACCATCAGACATGGATCGATATCGTCGTTCTGCAGAAGGTCTTCAACCGCCGCATTCCTTTTCTCAAATTCTTTTTGAAGAAGGAGTTGATATGGGTCCCGCTGCTCGGCGTCGCCTGGTGGGCGCTTGATTATCCCTTCATGAAACGATATACCGCCGATTTTATAAAGAAGAATCCGCACCTCAAGGGCAAGGACATCGAGATAACCAGGAAGGCGTGCGAGAAGTTCAGGACCATTCCGGTTTCAATCATGAACTTCGTCGAGGGAACGCGTTTTACTCCAGCGAAGCATGACAAGCAGCAATCCCCGTTCAAGCATCTGCTCAAGCCGAAAGCGGGCGGTGTCGGCTTCGTCCTCTCTGCCATGGGCGAGCAGTTGAGCAGCATTGTGAACGTGACGATCGTCTACCCGGGCGGCGACACGAGCTTCTGGCATTTTCTCTGCGGCAGGATTAAGGAGATCCGCATTCTGGTTGAAAAGCTTCCCGTATCAAAGGAAATTCTCGGGGACTATGTAGAGGACAAGGAGCACCAGGCGCGGTTCCAGGTGTGGCTGAACAGTCTCTGGACAGCCAAGGACAGGCTTCTTGACGCGGAAAAGAAACGATAGGCTCGCTGCCGCGTAACGGTAGGATGCGCAATGCAAACGGTGCTGATTGCAGCCCTGTTTTTTTTCGGGGCAGGCGTCCTGCTTTTCATACTGTACCGCCGTGCCGCCTT
>JAKJGD010000108.1 GCA_022704585.1 Spirochaetota bacterium
TATGCGAAAAAAAAGCTCGGCAGGAAAATCGACATTGCCGGGTTCGACGCCTGTCTCATGGCAACGGCGGAGATCGCCTACCAGTACGCCGGAACCGCCGCTTACCTGGTGGCGTCCGAGCAGACCATCCCGGGCGACGGGTGGGACTACCGGTTCCTGTCAAAGCTGAAGCTCGCTCCGTCCATCTCCGCACGGGACCTGGGAAAGCAGATCCTTGCCTGTTACAAGAACTATTACCGGGCGCAGGGCGAGGAAGACGTCACCCTGTCGCTCGTGTATCTCGCGCGCACCGGCTCCCTTGCCGACGCGCTGGATGACTTCACCGCCGAGGCCATGGAAGGCGGGACCGGCGGTGCGCCGTACCGGAACGCGTCAAGGGGACTCGAGATGTTCGGGTTGAGCGGCGGCGAAACCGACTCCTACTATACAAAGGACCTGTACTCGTATCTCCGGGCCGTCGCAGAGTCGGACGGCGTGCCGGACGCGGCCAGGGAGAGGGCGGCCGCCTGCATGGAGCTGCTCCGCGACGGCAGGTTTATCGTGTCCGAATGGCATGGGCCCCGGTGGAAGGACCGGGCGTACGGCCTGGCCATTACCCTGAAGCACGCCACCGCGGTGTACGGGCAACTCGACCTGTGCGAAGACACGGGCTGGGACGAGTTCCTCAACTGGGCCAAGTTCCCGGATAGTGATTACGCGTATTGATACATGTGCGGGGTGAAGAGGGTTGCGCGCCCTCTCCACCTCGCGCTCCGCCTCTCCCCGCCAGGAGCTCCGCCCCCGGACCCCACGGGCAAATTTGCAAATCCGGCTCCGCCGGAATTTGCTCACTGCTCTTATAATGTTTGTCCGCCCTCCGGGCGGACGTTTTAATTTACCGGTTGGGAAAAGTATGGCGGGTATTTCAGAATGAAGAAAGGGGCATGACATTAACTTTCAGCCATCACCTCGTAAAATTCTACAGCTTTTTATCCTAACCGCTGTTGTTCTATACACCGGGCAGCGATTTTTTGCCCATTTCTCGCAGGATTTCTCTTTTTTTCGGCGCGCGCGACCCTTCGACAAGCTCAGGGCAAGAATTTTAAGCCCCCTTCACAGTGCTTTTTTTTGTTGATATTTGTTATTCGATTACCCACAATAGTTCAGATATAGCGCATTCAGTCGCATGGGCCTGTTCTGAATGAGGGGCTCTTTCCTATACATTAATATATCGGTTGCCGGTCGGCTTCGTTCAACCCGGAGTGCATCTTCCCGGGTACGAAAAAGATACGATCCCAGGCGTTATATGCCATTCAACAAATATTTTTCCAACGCGGAATGAGGAATGATAGTCTTTAAAAGGGGAATGAATTTGATTTTTTCTTCATTTATTGAGAGTGATACTGATGAAAAACATAATTATTAAAAACGCGGAAACACACAATCTCAAAAACGTTTCTTTGGAGATTCCTAAAAACAAACTGGTCGTATTCACCGGCGTGTCGGGTTCCGGCAAGTCCTCTCTTGTTTTTGATACGATATACACGGAATCCCAAAGACAGCTGATAGAAACGTTTTCTTCCTTCGCACGAGCGAGGATGCCCAAACTATCCAAGCCGCCGGTTGAGGAAATAAAGAATATCTCAACGGCGATTGTCATCGACCAAAAGAGAATGGGAACCACGTTGCGAAGCACGGTCGGGACCGCGACCGAGCTCTACACGTATTTAAGGCTTCTTTTTTCAAGATGCGGCGACGCATTTATCGGTCCTTCCTTTGTTTTTGGATTCAATCATCCATCGGGCATGTGTCCGCAGTGCAAGGGGTTGGGAAAACGCATTAAAGTTGATATAAATATGCTGTTGGATAATGGAAAAACAATCAGGGAAGGCGCGATTGATCATCCGGATCACAAGGTTGGCGGCTGGAACTGGAGAGAGATGGTTTCAGCCGGTCTTTTCGACGTTGATAAAAAACTGAAGGACTTTTCGCGAAAGGAACTGGATGATTTTCTTTATGCGGAAGCCATTCCCATTGAGAGAAAGCACGGCGCCGGAACGTATTCAAAAAACTTTGAAGGCATAGCCAGAAAACTCGAGAGGATATATGTAAATAAAGCGAAAGAAGAGTTGTCGAAGGAAAGAAAGGATGCATATCAAAGATATTTTATTTATGCCGATTGTGATTCCTGCGGCGGTTCTAGAATCAACGAAAAAGCGAGAAGCGTCAAAGTAAACGGCAGGACCGTTCCCGATTTGATAAATATGGAATTCAGCGACCTTTATGATTTTCTTGGAACGATTGAAGACGATATCGCGAAACCGATGGTCCGGAAGATGCGGCAGATTCTATCCCATCTCATTGAAATTGGCGTCGGGTATCTGTCCCTGAACCGCTCGGTTGCCACGTTATCCGGGGGAGAAAGCCAGAGAGTGAAGATGGCGCGACAGCTTGATTGCGATCTGGTGGATATGATGTATATCATGGACGAACCGTCCATAGGGCTTCATCCGCGGGATATAAACAAGCTGATTGAAATGCTGGTCCAGCTCAAAGAAAAGGGCAATAGTGTTTTTATCGTTGAACATGACCCCGCATTGATCAGATGCGCCGAACATATCATCGATATCGGGCCGAAAGCGGGAAGTTTGGGCGGAGAGATACTATATTCGGGAACATTTGAAGGCTTGATACAATCAAAAGGATTGACCGCCGAGTATCTGAACAAACATGAAAAATTTAACAATAACAGGAAGAAATGGAGGGATTGCATCGAGATTCAGAACGCATCCCTGCATAATCTGAAGAATGTTTGCACGAAGGTTCCGAAGGGAATTCTGACCTGCATAACCGGGGTCGCGGGCTCGGGAAAAAGCAGTTTGATAAACGATGTTTTCGTCAGGGAGAACAAGGATGCGATCATAATCGACCAATCTCCCGTGGGAAAATCCTCCCGTTCCAATCCCGCGACATACATCGGGGTTTTTGATTTGATAAGAAAGGAATTCGCCGATGCGACAAATTCAAATCCCTCCCTGTTCAGTTTCAATTCCAAGGGCGCCTGTCCGAAATGCAAGGGGCTTGGGACCATAAGCTTTGAGATGAGCTTTATGGATGAGGTCAAGGTTGTTTGCGATGAATGCAACGGGAGAAGGTATACCGAAAAGGTTTTGAAATTAAAATATAAGGGAAACAGTATCTTTGATATTCTTACTATGACCGTCAAGGAATTGGTTGATTATTTTGAAAGCAAGGAAATTAAAAGAAAACTAGGGATTTTATGCGATGTCGGGCTGGATTATCTTCAACTTGGCCAGCCGCTGAGCACCTTATCGGGTGGAGAATGTCAAAGAATCAAACTGGCATCCGAGCTGCATAAAAAAGGCAATGTGTATGTCATGGATGAACCGACAACCGGTTTGCATATGGCGGACATCGATACATTAATGGGAATAATAAAAAATTTGGTCAATAATGACAATACCGTAATCGTTATTGAGCATAACCTCGATGTTATAAAACATGCAGACTGGATAATAGATATGGGCCCCGAAGGAGGTTCTAAAGGCGGCGAGATATTGTTTGAAGGAATACCTGAAGACCTGATAACATGCGAGAGAAGTTATACCGGGCAGTATTTAAGAAAATGTTTTTTGATTGATAATAAGTTTTGATAAATGTAATTCACCCCTCGCCTTTCCGGGGGATTGCAAACGCCCGACGCGGGAATATGGTATTGAGGGCAAGGCGCTATGCGAATTATTCCGGACTATCTCTATGCAACCCAGCTCATGAGAATACTGAGAACAAAACCAAATGGTCTTTTTTATAAATTTTAAGCCCCCTGTCCAGGGCTTTTTGTGTTGAAAAATCAGGTTGATCTCCAATGATATTTACCAATAACATCCATTCAGTCGCATGGGCCTATTCTGAATGAGGGGCTCTTTCCTATATATTCAAAATAAAGAAATTATTTCATTATTTATAAGCGCATCAATTCAATTAACATGTCGTATCCGCTTCGCTCCTTGGCGAGCTCCACACGCTACGCCACCCTGCGCGCCCGGGTCCTTGCATCCATCGCCTGCCAGCGTTCCAATACGTCCGCAAACCGTTTCCTGCCATGACTAAACGGCCTGTATTGAAGATGAAACCCTGCGGATTGTGTCAACATAGTTGACAGGATCATCGATACTGCCATATCTTGGTGACGATCCCGGTCTTCCGGGCTGTAAAGAACAGTCTTCCATTGGTTTCAATCAATTCACTTCCAGCTCCGGTGCCAGAACCCGGTTCAATATCGGTAAGCATGAAGGTGCCTTCCTCCGTCCCGTCGCTTTTCCAGATCTCCTTGCCGAATGCTGTTGTGGTGGCGATTAAGTATAACGTGCTGCCTGCCACAATTATTTTATCAGCATCGAAAATTTTAACGGCCACCGTGCCCGTTTCAGTGCCGTCGCTTCTCCAGAGAGAACCATCGGCATCGTTGATGAAATAGAGGTACCCGTTGCAGGCCACAAGGTTTGAAAGCGTGCTGTCGCTTGATCCGGCGGTAATGTCCTTGACCAGAACGGTCCCTGTCTCGGTACCGTCTGATTTCCAGAGCTCTTTCCCATGGGTTCCGTCGTTGGCAATAAAGTAAATAGTGCTGCCAACGCCGGTAATTTGATCGGGCAATGAATCACCAGTGGGGTGTATGTCACTGACGAGTACCGTACCCGCCTCGGTGCCGTCGCTCTTCCATAATTCCCTGCCATGAACTCCATCAGTTGCATGGAAATAAAGAAAATTGTTAATAAATATTAATCCATAAGGAAGCGAATCATTCTGATGTGTACCCCATATATTTGTATAAGTACCGGGATATATATCTTTTACTAGCGCCATCCCAATTTCGGTTCCATCGGTTTTACAGAGTTCCTCTCCTTTATTTCCATAATCTCCTTGAAGGTAGATCATCCCATTACCTAATGTCATAGCAGTAGCTTCTGTAATATTTAAACACACGGTGTTAAATGCCGATCCGTCAGTTTTATACAAGGTGCTAACACTCCCCACTGTGAAGTATAAGTAATTTCCCAATACGGTTAAATGCCTTGGATACGATGATGATTGTCCCGATTCTATGTCTTTTACCAGTACTGTGCCGCCTGATGTGCCATTACTCATCCAGAGTTCCTGGCCGTAATTATTATAGCTTAGTGCAGAGAAATAGAGGACTCCGTTCATGGCCGTTAAATATTGCAATTCGGACCCGGAGTTAGGTGATGATGGATAATAAAAGATGTCCTTGATCAGTGCCGTGGAATTGGTTGCGGAATTATAAGCACATAGCTCTTCGCCATATCCCGAAAGAGTTCCCGCGAAAAATATATTATTACCCGCTGCCGTTAATTGTTCCGGGGAGGAATATGCAACCGGTGTGCTTTCCGGGATTATGTTCGCAGATCGAGAGCCTCCGACGGTAAATGAAAACTGATGCTCGGCGGCAAGGTTGTAGGCAACCAGGTCGGTGACCCCGGTGGTCACCCGGACCGTGATGGTGGCGCCGGAGGTAAGAGCGTTGCCGGCAGGTGTAAAAAATACATGACGCCCCCAGCATGTGAGTGAGCCCGACAGATAATTCGTGCCGTCATGAACGGTTATATTCGACGTATGTATCGTGGCAGGATCGACGTTTTCCGAAAAGATTATCTGTATGATACTGTCGGTGCCCATTGACGTCGCTCCGTCCGAGGGATAGCTGGATGATACGGTCGGGGCCGTAAAGTCACCGTAATATGTTATAATGTTTCCATTGAGTTGATTCCCGGCCGCGTCAATAACGTTTGAAATGGTAATTGTTATTTCGCCGTCTACCGGGGATCCGCTGAGGGAAAGTTGATAGGCATTGCCTGACAGATGCGTTACGCCTGTTATTGCAAGCGTCCCGGTCCCTGCGCCGGCAAGCAGGTAGTTGCCGAGGGTATCAGCGTTCTGTACTTGCTCGGAATAGGTGATCGTGACCGTGCCGAGCGTTATTATCGATGATCCGCTTGCCGGATTGGCTGTCTTCGTCGGGTTCACCGAATCGATCGAATAGGTAATGGTAGTATCCTGGATATGGTTCCCGGCAGTGTCGGCGATCCCGTACATGGTGATGGTGACACTCTGGCCCGAAACGGGCGTTCCGGTGAACCGGAGACGATAGGTCGTTCCGGTCAGGAGCGAGACAGAAGAAGGCGTGAGGCTGCCCCTGCCGCTGCCGGTTATAACGTAGTTGGCAAGAGTGCTTGCACCGGTAACGGCTTCGGAAAAAATAATATCAACCTGCTGCAGTTGTGATACGATGCTGCCGTTCTCTTCAACCGAGGTTTTTGTCGGCGGGTCAATGTCAACCGTGAGGCTGATGGAGGGGGAAGAGGGCCCGTTCCCGGCCTCATCGGTTATGCCGGACATGATTACAGTCACTCCGCCGCTTGTTGGTTCTCCGCTGAAATAAAGGCGGTACGAGTTTCCGGATACATGCACGGCATTATTGATGGAGAGGCTACCCGTTCCGGTGCCGCCAAGGGAATACGAGGACAGGTCATTTGCCCCCACGACCGGTTTCGAGAAAGAGATATCAAGCACCTGGAGGTTTCTGATAACGCTCCCACCGGATGGAGTTGACGTGAATGTCGGATTGACGGTATCAACGGTGTATTGCAGGGAATCATCCGCGAGCCCGTTCCCTGCATCGTCCGTAATATTCTGCATCTGCAAGTTCAATTCTCCATCAACCGGGGTTCCGGTGAGATTGACCTGGTACATGACGTCAGACAGGGGCGTGATGGAGAGAATGCTCAGGTCTCCGGCGCCGCTGCCGGTCAGGGAACAGTTGGCTTTGTCAGAAGCGTGAAGCACCGGCTCCGAGAATGTTACGACTACCGTTGAGAGACCGCTGATATGGCTTGTATCGGAGGGATCGGCAGTAACGGCGGGCGGAAGAATGTCGCCGGCATAATTGACGCGGTTATCCATCAGGGGATTTCCCGCGA
>JAKJGD010000109.1 GCA_022704585.1 Spirochaetota bacterium
GGAAACGACGTGGATGACCCGGGCCTTATTTCCGTACTGGACAATTACAATGTCGCCGCCTGCAGCGATACCACGCTCCTGGTATACCGCACGTGGAAGGAGGGCCCGCCCGGGGGCACAATCACGGAGCGGATACGGGAAAAAGGCCCTCATACGCTGACAGCAGAAGAAATCGCGCAATTAAACAGCAAGACCGGCCTCAGGGAAATTCGCCGCTTCGATAAAACGGGAAAGCGGATCTCCCTCTGGCCCGGCCGCGACAACGCCGGCCTTGAACGCACGGTCCCCGCATGGGACGCCATGCCGGACTGCCCGGCTCAGCCGCCGGAAAACGCGCTGCTTGAAGCGGGCCCGGACGGCATCCTTTACATGATGGACCCGGCAAGCGCCGTCACCGCGCGCTATGACCGCGATGGAAAATTCCTCGGCTTGATACGTCCGGAACAGAAAGCAATAAGGGAAATAGAGGATTTCTGCATCGCCGGGGACGGCACCATATGCATCATCTTCTGGCATAAGAAAAAAATCGGCGGGGAAGACTGGCCCCACGTGGCGCGCATCGGGACCGACGGCTCCTTCCGGCTCCTGGCCGGCCCGCATGCGCCGAAGCATAATTATTCCATCGGCACCTGGTCAAAAAGGATCTCGGCGTCGGAGCAGGGTTCCATCCACCTGTGCGCCTACAAGCTCATGGATTTACGAGTGCTGAATCCCGACGGATCGCTCCTCTGGAAGGGCCTCTGGACCGACCGTTATGACGAGACCCTGGCCGGGGAGCTGAAGGAGGCGCGGGAAAAGAAATAATGCTTCAAAAGGTTCTGGCCAATAAACCCCTTTCTGTCCTGGCCCTGCTCTGCCTGGCAGGCGGCATTGCAACCCTGGGCTACTTCATTCTACTGATCAGGGCTGCCGATGACAGCGCCGACTGGCCGTCGACAACGGGTAAGCTTGTAAAATGCCGCGTGGCGAAGCACCGGAGCTCATCCGTCGGCGGGCGCTACGGTCAGAGCAGCCTGGGCGAAACGGTGGCCTACGACCTGGACATGGAATATGAATACGAGGTCGCCGGAGTGGCGCACCGGGGGCGGAGGTTTAACTTCGGGCCCCACACAGGCGACCGGGATTACTGGAGTGAGAAAGCGAAAAAATATTGCGCGGGAAGAAGTGCCGAGGTTTATTACAATCCGCGCGTTCCGGAAGAATCCGTCCTGGAGACTGAGGGGGGCGAAGAGAATTATATCTTCATTTTAATGGGCCTGGGATTCCTCGGCTTCGGCCTGTATTGTGCCGTACAACTTTTTCGGGAACGGGCCGCTTAGCGTCCACCAGTCATGACCCGGTTTAATGCGCCGGATCGTCTGTTGTTCCGGCAGGAAGCAGCGCTTCCGTCCCATTCTTCCCGTCATTTCCGCAATCGGCCGCATTCCGGAAGCATCCCCTTAACCCGACGCACGGTTTCCGGCTATAGACCGTTCCTGATGGTTGTCCCCTCCTGTCTTTCAACGCATCCTCATACGGATCTGGCCCGAATGCTCGTTTATCTGCCCGGCAAACGCACGGCAACGCAGTACGATATCATGGAATATGCGCACAGGTAGACATTTCAAAATCCCTTCGCGGCATCGCGGCGATTACCGGGATCTTCGTAGGAGATATTCAGGTCGTCGAGAAGCCGCAGCAGTACCATCTTGTTGTTCACATTGAGCTTGTTATATATATTCGTGATATGACGCTTCATGGTGTTCTCGCTTATACCAAGATACGAAGCTATCTCCTTGTTGGACGCCCCATAGGTAACATGGTGGATGATCTCGATCTCCCTCGCCGTTATTGTGTAGAGGTGCCCGAGGTGCTTCAGTTCCCGCAGCTCTTTCGCTATGACCAGCAATCCCAGGCTGTCCCCCAGCTTGTCCGTGATGACACTGAAGCGCGCGTCCATCATCCGTGAGTCTTCTCCCCCATGGCAGAAATGCAGCCGCGCAGAGAAGGTTTTCGTCTGGTCCGACAGCAACAGCAGAATCCGGTCCTGAATTTTTCCATGTTCCGGGATGATGCTTGAAACATGGCTGCCAACGAGAGAATCGCCTCCGCACAGCTCTTTCATCCTGTCATTAATTGCAGCTATAGTGGAGTCCGCATGTAAAAAAATGATCAATTCATCGATGTGATCAATTATATACCTGCTTACCATCTCAGGCGTAATACTCAAAAGACGATACCTGGCCATTGCGAAAACAATAGCATAGCACCAGATCAGCGTAAGAAACGGCGTGAGGGTTGGTATGCGCATGAACCCCATGGCGTAATCGCAGATAATCGTTATGATGATAACCGCCACGGCGCTTCTCACGATAATCGCCGCTTGCTTTTTTTCCATTCTGCGCGTTGATTTCCTGCCCCAGACAAATACGAGAAAAAGCCCAATCATATTATAACTGTTTGCGTAGACATGCGCCATGACATACCACTTGCCATATGGAAAATCATTAACAATGGCGTTGTAGGCAATATTCTGGTACAAGAAAACGCCCGGGATGACCAGGATAAGCGCATTTACAAGAACCCTGTGCTTTATTTTTTCATCGAAACGAGTCAAAAAAAGAAAAAATCTTAATGTGAATATCTCGTAAACCAGGGCACCGCAAAAACTCATTTTCTGCCAGAAGACCCTCTGTTCCGGTGCCAGCGCCATATTCAGGAAGATATATGAAAAACTCCAGAGGGAGAAGGCAAGGCAGGAATAGAAGAAATTTCTGTTTATTTTCGAGTTATAATTCAAGTATAACACGAAGGCGCCCACATAAATATACGTGACAAAGGAAATTGTTGATAAAATCGACATCACGAACATTGTATACCCGGCACCCGAATCGTATCAATTATACTGTGAACAAAATTGTTTTCTGCATGCAATGCGGCTTTCTCACCGCAGCAGGCGGGGGAAAACCTTATTAAATGTACACTGTCGATTTATTTATTGCATATATGCGGCCATGATTCAACATGACATGGCAATAAGCATAAAAACGTATTTTCCGCGACTGTCAAGGAAAATACCGTTCATTTCCGGTCGGGGCTTACCGTCAGATAATATAAACGACCCACGGCGGATATTCGAATCGATGCCGCACAATGAGCTCCCGCACACGCTCATCGAAACCGTGAGGCAATAGACGGCATCGGAATTCCTCATATTGTCGCCATTTCATTTTTTTAATTCAAAATCCATTATTTCCCCAATCTACTACTTTTGGGTGATGCATACCCAACGCGGTGAATGTATATTTTCATTGCTGGTCATAGTATATTGCTCACGCCAGGGGCTTATATACGCCGAATCATGCATATTTTACTCAAGTACCATAAAGAGGCTTTCATGAATAAATTCATCGCGGCAGCTTCGGCATTATTGATATGCCTTCCGGCTTTGATCAACTTCACCTCATGTCATGACCCCGGCAATGAAATAAACCCGCTGATCATGGGGCTTGCCGGCCAGTCCGAGCCGGCCGTCTATCTCTTCCAGGTATCATCATCGCATAACGGCGATTTTCTAACCGACGCTAGTTCCCGGGCTGACCTCGACCAGCTTGCGCTGGCCGCATACCAGGCATCGTATTCGAACCTGCATTGCAGGGAGGTTCATGCTTTTATCAGCGTTGCCGCAGATGACGAGATCAGGGACCTGGGCATCCCGGCCGACCTGCCCGTGAAGAGCCCTGACGGAACGGTGATCGCGAACGACCGCGCCGATCTTCTGGACGGTTCCATAAATACGTCTCTGGGTGACGCCGGTGTGGTTGAAAATTTTGTAAGCAACTACTGGACCGGCGCCACATCAGAAGGCGGGCTCCATGGCTGGAATTGCACCAACTGGACTTCGACCGCTTCAAACGGAACGACCGGAAGCAGCGGCAGTATAACTGATACATGGCTGATCCATTCGGCAGTATCCTGCGGATCAGGGCCCGCTCTGGTCGGCGTATGCTGGTAAGGCACCTGATCACTAACCAGGATGCGGAAAGGTGAAATAATGAGCAGTCAACAACGAACAATGCTGGTATCGGTGCAGTGCGGAGGAATGATTTTTCACCGCGTGCGGCAAAGATGACCCGGCACGTCAACGATTGCCGGAAAATTATTCCCGGGCGAGAAAGGGACGCGACGGTGCTGTCACTTCATGCATAGTTTTTCAATCACCTCGACCACCGGCAGCATTTCCGGAAGCATTTCTTTCACCTGCCGCCCGGTCACCGAATACAACCTGGTCTTCCCGGTTGAGCCTCCCAGCCAGAGAGAGCAGCCCGCTTCCCGCCCGACAACCATGTCTTTAACAATTGTCCTGTTTTTGCTTATGAAGTCTTTCAACGCATTCTTGAATTCAGGGTTGCCAACCAGGCTTTTTCCGCCGTCACCGAGGAGCCTCCTCTCCTGAAAATAGGCATCCAGCTCTCCATCCTCGAAACTGAACGGCGGATAATCGCTCTGGGCAACCGGATAATCGGGGATGAACGCAATAATTAGTTTCTTCAAGTGGTGAAAAAGCGTGTTAACATGGAATATTCTCGAGGAAACCCCCATGTGTACCGCGGAAAACTGAGGATCGCCCTTGACCTGCATGCATATGGATGCCTGGAAATGATTCGGCTCGATTCGTATTTTATGATTGTTCCACGAACCATGGTATATGCCGAACCCATCACCCTTCGTATGCGACAATTTCAGTTCTTTAGCAAGGACAGGCAGGTCTTTCTTCGCCCTGTCCAGATTTATATCATCTCGCAACGACTCCCATAACGGCTCGAGCATCAACTTCCATGATACCGCGATCATGAGTGACGCAAGCGCACACTTCCACATGATTTCTTCCATTATGTATCGCCCTGATGATTGTAGTGCCGCTTATTCTATCCGCCGGCCACGCCGGGATATGATGAAATTGGAAAATGCGCACATATCCATCCCGGGGCGGCAGAAACCATGGGATAATGCCGTGTCTTGCTCTCAGCTGATAAGCTTTTTATTCTGCGCCGCTCCGGCGCTCTCCGGGTCCGACTCGAACCCGGGAACTATTTTCTTGATGAGCGCCCTGATCTCCGCCGGGCTCATCCCCGCGACGCGCGGCAGGTCCTTTTTCATGAAGCGCTCGATGCGGGCGGTGTCCGTGCCGCCGCTCTCCGAGAGGATGAATACCTTTTCGTTCTGCGTCCTGACGAGCGTCGAGTCCTCGTAGAACAGGTCCTCGTGCATCTTCTCGCCCGGGCGGAGGCCCGTGTACTCGATCCGTATCTGGTCGTCGGAGCGGTAGCCATAGAACTCGATGAGGCGTTTCGCTATCTCCGCGACCCGGTACTGCCTGCCCATGTCCAGGACGAAGAGCTCGCCCCCGGACGAATAGGCCGCGGCGTTGATGACCAGGAGAGACGCCTCGGGTATGCTCATGAAGTAGCGCGTGACGTCCGGGTGCGTGACGGTCACCGGGCCGCCCCGCTCGATCTGCTCCATGAAGAGCGGTATGACCGAGCCGCGGCTCCCTATCACGTTCCCGAACCTGACGATGGAGGTCTTCAGGCCGCGCTCCCGGTAGTAGTGGCCGGTGATGATCTCGGCGATCCGCTTGGTCGCGCCCATGATGCTGGTCGGGTTCACGGCCTTGTCGGTCGAGATAAAGACGAACTCGGCCGCCCCGTATTCAAGCGCGAGGTCGAGAACGTTCATCGTCCCCCCGACGTTGTTCTGCACGGCCTCCGCCTCGTTGAATTCCATGAGCGGCACGTGCTTGTGCGCCGCCGCGTGGAACACGATGTCGGGCCGGTGCCGGTCGAAGATCGCCCCCAGGAGGCGGCGGTCCTTGATGTCGGCGATGCGGTACTCGATCCCGGTCCCGCCGGAGAGGAACGCGGCGTCCTCGTTCAGCACCCTGATCAGGTTGTACATGGAGAACTCGCCCCTCCCCACGGCCACGAGCTTCCTGATGCCGTACTTCAGGAGCTGGCGGCAGAGCTCGCACCCGATGCTCCCGCCCGCGCCGGTTATGAGCACGGTTTTGCCCGCGAACTTCTTCTCCACGGCGCCCGCGTCCACCCTCACCTCCTCCCTGCCGATCAGGTCGGAGATGCCGATGTCACGCAGGGAGATGGAGAGCGGCTTCCGCTCGTCCAGCTCGAAGGCGTGCGGCAGCACCTTGATCGGGATGGACCGGTGGTCGCGGCGGATAAGCGACGCGATCCGGTTGATCTTCTCCGAACCCACCGACGGCATGGCGATGATGACCTCGCTGACGGCCCGGTCGCGCACGAGCCGGCTGGCGCCGCCGGTATCGCAGAAGACCATCTTGCCGTTCAGGATCGTGCCGACCTTTTCCGGGTCGTCGTCCACGAAGCCCGCGATCATCCTGCCGAGGCCCCGCTTGATGTATTCCGATAAAATGACGCGGCCCGCCTCGCCCGCTCCCACGACCAGCACCTTCTTGCCGCGCCGGCTGCGGACCGGCGCCTCCCCCGCGGCAGCCCTGCGTGAATACAGGTCCCTGATAACGATCCGGTAGAACGAGCAGAGCAGCGTGGTGATGAGAAAGGTCATCACCAGGACCGCCATGGAATAGGGCATGTCGGCCGCGTGCAGGCAGGCGAAGTACACGATGAACCCGGAGGCGCTTGCCATGAGGAGCCGGTACATGTCGGAGATGTTCGAGTAGGCCCACATCATCCGGTATATCTGGAACAGGTAGGATGACAGCACGTACAGCAGGGCGAGCAGGACAATGTACTCGGGCCCGATATATTCCCTGTAGTAATCGGTATCGGGATAGAAACGGATCAGGCAGGCTGCGGCGTACGACCCGGCCGCGATCACCGCGTCCAGGACCGGAAAGATTATTTTTTTCCCGCGTATCGTGTAGAATAATCCCATGCCGCGTTATCTCCGGTTTTTTTCCAGGAGACCGGTCACGTTGCCGATCACGTAATCGATCTCCCCGTCAGTCATGCCCGG
>JAKJGD010000110.1 GCA_022704585.1 Spirochaetota bacterium
CTGGCGTTTTGTCTTCGTGAGGTCGAAGGAGGCCCTGGCCGGGGTCCATGCGGGCCTGAACAAGGGAAACGAATGGGTCCGAAAGGCATCCCTCGTCATTGCCGCCTTCGCCCGAAAGGATTATGACTGCCTCATCAAGGAGCGGGAATACTATCTCTTCGACCTGGGCCTGGCCGTGGGTTCGCTGATCCTGCGGGCCACAGAGCTGGGCCTGGTGGCCCACCCCATCGCCGGTTTCGACCCGGACAAGATCAAGGAGGCCCTGGGCATTCCCGGGGAGTTCATGCTCATCACCCTCATCAACGTCGGGAAAAAGATCGACGACCTGGAGGGCCTCTCTGAATGGCAGGTGAAGGCGGAGCCCACGAGGCCCGAACGCCTTGCGCGGGAAAACATTTACAGCATCGATTATTATAATGAAAAACTGAACATCAAGCCGGGGAAGTGACAGGTTCATATTAATTATAATAATCAATAATTATTGACACCATGCCTGCCCCCGTGTTTAGTAGACACTCTCATATAATATGAGTCTGCAGACTTCAACCCGGACCCGCAAGGGTGTTTCGTACCGGAATTCCGGCGGCCCCGGTTCCCGACCAATCATGATTATTCAAGGAGGGCCTCTCATGAAGGCTGACACGTTTACCTACAAGGCGTCCGATGGAACGAAGATATTCGCGTACCGGTGGCTGCCCGCCGCGAAATCGAAGATAAAGGCCGCGGTACAGATTGCCCACGGCATGGCCGAGCACGCGGCGCGATACGAGCGCTTCGCGAAAAAACTGACCGCTGCCGGTTACGCAGTCTACGCGAACGATCACCGCGGTCACGGCAAGACCGCCGGCTCGCTGGAAAACGTCGGCTATCTGGCGGACGAGCGCGGGTGGGAGAAGGTCGTTGACGACATGTACGTGCTCACCGGCATTATCAAAAAGGAAAACAAAAAGGTCCCGGTATTTCTGTTCGGCCACAGCATGGGATCCTTCCTTTCCCGGCAGTATGCGATGCTCCACGGCGGAGAGCTGAAGGGGCTCATCCTCTCCGGCACCGGCGGCGACCCGGGCCTCCTCGGGAAGATCGGTCTCCTCGTGGCGAAGCGCGAGGCCGCGAAAAAGGGGAGGAGGGCGAAAAGCCCCCTGCTCGACAAGCTTTCGTTCGGCGCGTTCAACAAGGCCTTCAGGCCCAACCGGACGAATTTCGACTGGCTCTCGCGGGACAACGCCGAGGTGGACAAGTACGTGGCCGATCCTTTTTGCGGCGAGGTGTTCACTGCCGGATTCTTCTGCGATATGCTCGGCGGGTTGGCTTTTATCAACAACAAAAACAATATCCGGAATATCCCCCGGGATCTGCCTGTGTACCTTTTCTCCGGCTCGCTTGACCCGGTGGGCGCACAAACGAAGGGCGTTCTCCAGGTTTACAACTCCTGTGTCAATGCGGGCATTAAGGATGTGACGTACAAGTTTTACAGGGACGGGCGCCACGAAATGCTCAACGAGACAAACCGCGATGAGGTGTTTGCGGACGTTATTGCCTGGCTTGACAGGCACATGTAGAAGCGGGAAATGCGGGGGTCGGGTTAGCACCCGGCCCCGCCTGAGGTGCCGGGGCTATCCCTTCTTGTTCTTCTCCATCAGCTCGATAAAGCTTTCCACCCTCGTTTTCATCTGCGCCTCTGAATATGCGCGCGGATCGTTCATGTCGCACTGGATGATCAGGACCGGAACGTTCAGATCGCTCTGGATCGCATTTTTGAGGTCGATCATGCCGGTGCTGGAGGGCCGGCATGAAAGGTTTTCGTGCAGGATGACGCCGTCGATGCTATAGTCCTTGACCGCCTGTTCGAAATACTGTATCCGCTTATCAAGATTGTACGAGTAGGGCAGGTCCATCATGATGCGCGCGACCTCCCGCAGCGACTCCGAGTAGTCCTTGCCTACCGGCTTGGGCGGTGCGAACGAGAAGGTGTAGGGTTCATAGGTGATGACCGCGCTGTACTTCGCGAGGTCGTACATAAAGCGCATCCGGTACCAGAAGGGGATGCCCTCGAACAGGAGGCGGTAGCGCTCCTTCGCGCCGCCGGAGAGAGTGCCCTCGCCTTTTTCGACCCGCGTTTTGATGTCGCCCAGTATTTTCTCGAAAAACTTTATGCCTACCTTCCTTCCGGGCAGCATCACCAGGGGGAAGAACGACGCCGAGGTCTCGGCCGAGCTGTAGGGGCTGGGCACGCACTTGCGGTACTCGTAGATCTCGCGCCAGAGTATGCTCATCCGCTCTGACTCGTCGCTGGCCCGCATCATATTCTCGACGTTCAGCTCCTTGCCCGTATGCTTCTTCACGAATTCGAAGAAGGCGTAGAACTGGTCGACCATGTAGTTGATGTATCCCTCGATCGTACGCTCGTCCGTGCCGCTTACGATCTTGGGGCAGTCGAACATGAATATCGGCACATTGAGCTTCTCGGCCTGGATCTGGAACCACTTCCAGTGGGTGTCGCAGATGGTGTTGGTGCAGGTGATGATGTCGGGCTTCGGTATGCCGCCCAGGGACAGCTTGACGTCCAGGTCCACGGCGCCGAAATTGGTCTTGCAGTAGGAGCAGAGGTCGCGCGAGTAGCCCATGCTCTCGGCGTGCTCGATAAGGCGCTGGGACTGCTTCTGGGCCGCGGCCACGGTCGCCATGTTTTCCGGGTGGAGCGGGAAGATGTCATAGCCCCACAGGAGCTCGATCGGGAAGCCGGCGCAGCTCCATGCGGTTTTCTTCCAGGGGAGTATGCTGTACAGCTTTCCCACGAGGAAGTAATAGATCATGGACCACTTGAGTTCCCTGGCGTGCGGCAGGGTGTCGATCCTGATCTGCGGGGTCTCGGTTAGCGATGAGTTTTTCCGGTTCATGTCTGTCACCTATACCATCTCTGAAAATGCTGCGAGCCTGTTAATGAGCTGGTTGTCCGGGCCCGGCGTGAATTCGCGCTCCAGGTGGAGGACGCGGTATCCCTTATCTTTCAATGCCCCGTTCACCAGGACCGAGTCGTACGCGAACGGCTCGCAGAACTTGATGTTCTGCGAAATGACGGTGTCCAGGCCGGAGTCGGCCATGGCCTTCATCAGGTAGTCGATCCTCCCGCGCATGCCGAGCTTGGTGGCGGGCCTCGGTATGGTGAGATAGTAGGAGGCCAGTGCGTCGATCGGGTCACCCTCTTCCTTGATGAGCGTGGCGTAATACCGCTCGCCCACGGAAAGGTCGTCGCGGACGATGCGGAACCCGGACTCGTCGATCTGGTCCATGAGCTCCGGGTAGGTCACGTCGGAGCCGGTGAGCAGGGCCTTCTTCATGTTTTTCGGGAAGGGCCCTTTCTTCTCGACGTTTGCTATCAGCGCGTCGATCTCCGCCGCCGCTTCCTGCTTCGGCAGCGTCATGCTTTTAATGAGTATTTCGAGGTACTCGCGGTTCGTAACGTCCTTCTCGCTCCTCAATGCTTCTGGAGCCGCTTCTTGACTTCGTTCGATTCCCGTATCGCCGCCGAAAGCAAATCGTCGGTCACGTTGACCTTGAACCTGTGGCAGAATGCGTCGACGAGCCGCCACAGCTCCGTTTTCATGAAGCGGAGCGCAAGGGCGTCGTCCTTGAGCGGCCCGTTGAACCAGTAGAGAAACGGCGTTTTCACGTGGCGCTTCCAGACATCGTAATGCCTGTTGGTTGCGTTGCACCCCTGGGCCACGATGATGCCCTCCCACTCACCCGAGCGGGCAAGCGCCTGGGTCATGAAGCTCCGGGCGGCGGGACAGAAGAATGGCTGGAGATACTGGTCCGCGGGCGCGTTCGAGGCGTGGACGTCCCCGAAAATCTTGTAGGGTATGAACCCTGCGGCCGCGATGACCTCCTCCGGCATGTCATGGGATGAGTCGAAATATGCTAGTGTCTTCATAGTTGTACCGGGACTGATCCTGTTCCTTTCGATTTAATCTGAAAAAAGCTCCATCTACTGGTAATCTATACATGGAAGTATCGCTGTTTTCCAATGCTTTGTGAATTCAGTTCACAAGGCCTGCTCTGTAAAACTGCACTGAAGGAGTTTTCCGGAACTCATCCAGTATGTTCCCTCCAGCCTGCTAAATGCTATTATAAAGCAGGGTAATGTCAAGTCAATGCGAATTTAAATTACTATTGAATGATTTTGCCCGGTTTCGGTATACGGGGCTGCCTGGATTATTTATAATTCCTGTTGTTAATGACTTGATTAATTGCGTCGTGTATGAATACGTATCGCCCTGTTCGAACCTGTTTCCGGGTCGGCCGGACCCGTTAAATTAACGACAGTTTTCTTGACAAACCGATGGAGGACGTTCAGATGAATCGAGCCGGAAAAGTATCCTCTCTGCTTGCCTGTTTATTTTCCCTGATTGTTGCGCCCCCGCTTCTTGACGCCGCGTCCCTGGATATCAATGAAGCGTTCAAGGCCCGCAGGCTCTGCACCGCAGCGGAATACCTTGAAGACAGGGACGGATCGCTCACCATTGGCGACGTCAGCGGCGGCACGGCGGAAGGGGAGTGGAAAAAGTCGGAGAAGAGCGCTCTGGGCTTCGGATTCACGCAGTCCGTCTACTGGATACGCTTCAATATAGCCAACCGGGGATCAGAGGACGTCGCAGCCCTCATACAGCAGGAATATCCTCTGATCGACAAGCTGGAGATGTGGGTGTTTCGGAACGGGAAGCAGGCCGGGCATTTCGTGACCGGCGACACGCTCCCGTTCAGCGAGCGGCCGTACATCAACCGTACGTTCGTGTTCCCGGTGACCGCCCGGGCGGATACGGTTTCCTCCTTCTACCTGCGCTACAAGAGTGAAAGCTCCATGAGCATCGTGCTGAACGCATGGTCTCCCGCCGAGTTTGACCGGCTCAGCACGGACGAAGAGCGCGCCCTCATGCTGTATTACGGTATAATGCTCACCATGGTGATCTACAACCTGTTCATATTCCTGTCGCTCAGGAAAATGGAATATATATACTATGTCCTGTTCATCCTGGGCTTCCTTGTTTTTACCATGACGCAGAACGGCACGGCCTACCAGTTCCTCTGGCCCTCGTTTCCGGCGTTTGCGAACGCATGCATCCCCCCGGTGCTCTGTTTTCTCGCAATTTTTGCCATCATCTTCTCCGCAAGCTTCCTAGACATGAAAGCGTACGCGCCCGTATTGAACCGGGTCCTTCTCGTGTTCGCCGCGGTCGAGGGCCTCTTCTTTATCGCGTGCATTATTCTTCCCTACCGGTATGGCATGACCGGGTCCGCGGTGCTCGCCCTCGTTATCGTGGTTTCGACTCTGATGGCGGGGATTCATGTCGGCAGGAAGGGGGACCGGAACGCACGGTTTTACCTCCTTGCAGTCGGCTTTTTCCTGCTCGGCAGCTTTATTTATCTCCTGAAGTCCTTCGGTGTGCTGCCATCCGGGGTCGTCACCGACTGGTCCCTGCAGATCGGGTCCGCGGCCATGGTGTTGCTCCTTTCGCTGGCCCTTGCGGATCGTATACGGACAACCACGACCGAGCTCGAATCCACCCAGCGGAGGCTGGAGAAGAGGACCGTGGCGCTGGAGGGCGTGATGGCCACCGCGCGCGAGATGTCCGCGGAGCTCTCCCAGATAGGCGGCGAGCAGGAGCAGATCAGCCGCAGGTTCTCCGAGATGTCGCAGGAACAGGCGACGATGAGCGAGCAGATGTCCGCCGGCTTCGAGGAGCTGACCGCGGCCATCGATTCGATCAGCACATCCGGCGGTCGGCAGGTCGCGGAACGAGAGCGGGTCAGTCAGTCGGTAGGGGAGCTGCGCGCCACGCAGAAAACCGTTATCGCGATGAGCCGCGACGCGCTCGAGAGCGTGGGCGACATCTCGCACTCCGCCGACGAAACGGGCGAGAACATGGACCGCATGACCGACGTCATCCGCGTCATCGCCGAGGGCGGGCGGACGGTGCGGAACTTCATGTCGGTCATAGACGATATTACCGACAAGATAAACCTCCTGTCCCTGAATGCCTCGATCGAGGCGGCCCGGGCCGGGGAGGCGGGGCGGGGCTTCGCGGTCGTGGCCGACGAGATCGGCAAGCTGGCGACCGCCACGGTAGACAACTCGAAGGAGATCTCTGGCAAGATCGGCGCCATTATCTCCAACATCGAGAACAGCATGAAGATCATGGAGGACACGCGGAAATCTATCGAGAAGATCTTCGGCGGGATAGACGTCATAAACGGCAAGGTCGGCGCCGTGGCACGCGAGATGGAGAGCCTGGGCAACGTTATCGCCACGATCGTGGATCAGGCCTCGGTGCTGGACGAGCTGACGAGGGCGATAGCCCAGTCGACCTCCGAGCACAAGCTTTCTATGGAAGAGAGCGGGAAGATGGTGCTTCGCATAGCCGAAATGGCGTCCGGGATCGCTGACGCAACCAGGGACATCGTACGGTTCACCGGCCTGATGCTGAAGCGGGCGCAGGAGCTGAACGCCATTGTCCGTGGAAATGTCGAGGAGGCGCCCGAACCGGCCTGATCCGCGCCGTACCCGCGCGAGAGTTAATTGACAAAATTCTCCCGATGGATCATAGTCCGTCATGCTGGCTTGTCGCCCTCCTGATGCGGCGCCGGCAGGAGGTTCCCATGAAACTGTCCCGGTATTCCGCCCGGAGGCTGCATCTTCTGGCCATTCCCACGGCCGCGGGTATATGCATCGGCGCGGTGATCTCGGTCCTGATATCGCCCGATCCGACGTTCCGTACCGTTCTGCAGGGCATGCTGTGCGGCTTCCTGATCGGCCTTTCCGTTTTCTACGTGGAGTATTTCATTCTCGACCGGCTCCTGAGGATGTCGGTCTGGCTCATCATCGTTTCCCGAACGGTGATTTATATCATGGGGATCGTCCTCTCCTACATCGTGTCCGACCTGGTCGTGTTCGGGGCCGGCGGGCTCATC
>JAKJGD010000111.1 GCA_022704585.1 Spirochaetota bacterium
CCCGCCTATCGGCGCAGGGAAACGACCGTCTCGTCGAGATACTGGGCGACGCGGAAAAGGCATCGGCGCGGGCCCAGGAGCTGACGCACCAGTTCCTCACGTTCTCGAAGGGCGGCGCGCCGGTCCGGCAGATCGCCTCGGTGGAGGAGATCATCCGCGACTCGTCGCGCTTTATCCTGCGCGGCTCCAACGTGCGCTGCGAGTTCGATTTCCAGGAGAAGCTCTGGCCGGTCATCGTCGACGTAGGGCAGTTCAGCCAGGTGATACAGAACCTGGTCATCAACGCGGACCAGGCGATGCCCGAGGGGGGCGATGTCACGATCACGACCGAGAACGCGGAGATCGGGCCGGAGAGCGGGCTTCCGCTCCGCCCGGGGCGGTACGTGAAGATATCGGTGCGGGATACCGGCATCGGCATCCCGCCCGAAAACATCTCGAAAATTTTTGACCCCTATTTCACCACGAAGAGCGACGGCAACGGCCTGGGCCTCACCAGCTCGTTCTCGATCATCATGCGGCACGAGGGCCACATATCGGTCGAGTCCGAGCCGGGGGCGGGAACGATCTTTTACGTGTACCTCCCGTCCTCCGAGGAGCTTCCGCGCGCCAAGGAGAAGAGCGAGGCGCCGGTGTACCGCGGCTCGGGCAGGATCCTGTTCATGGACGACGACGAGGCGGTGAACGCGACGGCGCGGAAAATGCTGGAGCACCTGGGGTTCGAGGTGGACATTGCCTATGACGGCGAGACCGCTCTCACCCTTTTCGGCCAGTCGCTGCACGGGGGCGCCCGCTACGACCTGGTCATACTGGACCTGACGATACCCGGCGGCATGGGCGGGCGGAAGGTCATCGAAAAGCTGATCGCTCTGGATCCCGCCGTGAAGGCGATCGTGTCGAGCGGTTATTCCAACGACATGATCATGGCCCAGTACCGCGAGTTCGGGTTCAGGGGGGTGATCGCGAAGCCCTACCGGATCGACGAGCTCTCGCGCGTCATAGAGGGGGTCATGAGCGGCACATAACCGGGAGGAGCGTATGAAGCAGCTGATATTCATACATGGCGCCGGCGGCACCGGCGCGGTCTGGCAATACCAGAAGGAACGGTTTCCGGGAAGTGACGCCGTGACGCTGCCCGGACGCCCGGAGGGTGAGCCGCGCGACAGCATCGACTCCTACCGGCAGTGGCTGCGGGACTATATCGCCGACAGGAGGTATGGCGCGCCGGTGCTTGCGGGACAGAGTATGGGCGGCGGGATCGCCCTCTCGTACGCGCTCGCATACCCGGATGAAACCGCAGCGCTCATTCTCATCGGCTCCGGCGCGCGCCTGCGGGTCAATCCCGCCTTCCTCAAAACGATGTCGGATAACATCGACAAGCCCCCTTCCTGGTACCGGGGCCTCGCAACGGGCATGTACGGGGCCGTGGAGGAGAGGGTGCGGGAGAGCGTGCTTGACACGACCTGCTCGTTTCCCGTCAGCCTCCACCTGAACGACTTCCTCTGTTGCGACCGATTTGATGTGATGGAGCGGCTCCCGGAGCTCTCGTTACCGGTGCTGGTCGTATGCGGCGACAGGGACATCATGACGCCCTTGAAGTATTCGCGCTTCATGGCCGAGAAGATTTCCGGATCGCGCCTTGTCGTGATCCCGGACGCGGGCCACATGGTATTTCTCGAAAAACCTGATGAGGTGAACCGGGAGATCGGGAAATTCATGGCCGAGATCGGGGACTGATAGGCGATAACTATCTCCATGGACGATGCTCTGACCCCCGGGTAGGCGATAACTATCTCCATGGACGATGCTCTGACCCCCCGGGTAGGCGATAACTATCTCCATGGACGATGCTCTGACCCCCCGGCTAGGCGATAACAATCGCCCTGTAAACCGCTCTGACCCCTGGAACATGTGGCATTGATACTTCACGAATAAAAAAATTAATTATTTTTGTATTAAAAACATATTGACATATTGTAATACATATTCCATAATCCGTCCGTCCGGTCAATAATCCGATCAGTCGGAATATTGGCTAATTATCCAAACTTTCACATTTCTCGTAAATTCATTGTGTCCAGAATCAGGGCTGCCCGGGAACGCCAGCATGCCTCTGGTGTGACCCTTCGCAGCTGCTATAAGCCAGAAACCCTCTCCGGGGGTGTTGGAGGGCGAACAATCGACCTATGGAAATTAATCTGACCCTCGAAAAAATCAGGAAGGCCCAGATCATCGAGGCCTCGCTCAGGAAAATCGCAGAGGTGGGGATCCAGAACATCACCATGGATGATATAGCCGCGGAGGCCAGATTATCCAAGGGAGGTATCGCCCACTATTTTTCTTCCAAGGAACTGCTCATAAAGGAAACCTTCCGGGATTTCTTTGCCGCCATCTTTTTACGGGGACAGAAGACCATGGACCAGTGCGCCGGCCCGCTGGACAAGGTCCATTCCTTCATGTGGCTCTACAACTGGGAGGACCCGCTGGTGAACATCGGGTACCCGATGCTGTTCGACGCCATGGCCATGGCCGGTCATGACACGGACTACCGCTCCCTCCTGCACGAGTGGTTCGACGGCTGGATTGAGCTTCTGGGCTGCGCGGTCGAGGAGGGGGTCGCGTCCGGGGCCTTCCCGGTCACGGACATCCAGGGGACCGCGCGGGCGATTTCCGCAATCTACCAGGGCGTGGCGACGCGGTGGTACCTGGACAAAGACGCGCATTCAACCGAGTGGGCCGTCTCGTACGCGAGGAAGGCCATCTCGAGTCTTGTAAACGGTTCAAAAAAATAACATCACGAGGAGGATGATCATGGCTGTGTTCGAGAATACCGACAAGATGTATACCGTACTGGGAAGCCTGTTCAACAAGCTGGTGAAGGACCCGGCCGTGGGGCCGCAGTTCGTGCAGGCTGAAATCGTCATCAAGTTTACCATCGACAACCCGTCGGGGGAGATATGGCTATCTCCGGGGAACGGCGGCGAGGTCATCTGCGGGCCGTCCACGCTTGCGCCGACGATCGAAATGTCGCTTTCCGGGGACACCTGCCACAAGTTCTGGCTGCAGGAAGTGTCGATGCCGATCGCGCTGGCAAAGGGACTGATCAAGGCGAAGGGACCCCTTCCGAAAGTGCTGAAGCTGCTGCCGCTCCTCAAGCCGGCATACGAGTCCTATCCCGCGATCGCGAAAGAACACGGCCTGAAGATAGAAGGCAAGTAGGAGGAACGCCATGAGTATCGAGAGAAGCTTGAAACAGTTCGAGCTCGACCGGAAGGAATCCGCCAGGCTTGCGGCGCGGCTTCTCCTTGCATCGGGGACCACGTCTCCGAGGGTGGGCGGGGTCGGCGAGTGCACCATCCATATTGTGGAAGACGAGTGCGAGATTGACGAGCTTGCCCACCGTGTCGGTGAGATGGCAGACGAGAACCCGGCATGGAAGTCCTTCCGCCGCGACGCGGCCATGCTGCGGGACGCGGACGCGGTCCTCGTCATCACGTCGCTCCGCTGCCTCACGGACCCGGCGGACATCAACTGCAACATGTGCGGGCGCCTCACGTGCGAGTACTACCGCCAGGTCGAGCGGCTCCCGGCCGGACCGGGCGTGGCCTACACCGGCCCGCTGTGCGTGTTCCGGGCCAACAACATGGCCTACGCGATCGACGCCGTGATCCAGCAGGCGCGCACCATGGGCATCGATTACGGCGTGTTCTGGTCGGCAGGCGCCGCGGCCATGCGCATGAAGATCGTGCCGCGCGATACCGGCTTCTGCGTGGCGGTCGCCATCTCCGTGACGGAAAAGAGCCCGTTCCGGGACGTGCCGGTCCGGTACGACGAGATGAACGAGCGGACCATGAACGACCGCATCATCAGGCGGCTCTGGCCGCAATTCCGCTCCATATACAGTTAAGGAGGACCAGATCATGGCAATAGTGGAAATGAAGGAAATGGTACAGGGCGGGCTCGACCGCGCGGTCGAGCTGATGGTCATGGCCGCCCATAACAGCTACCGGTTCGGTAACCGCAACACCATCAAGTGCATAAGCGTCGGGAAGGAAGAGATGGAGCAGATCGCAGAGTTCGCCTATTCGCTCGGCGACATGTCGCCGCTGGCCGCGCGGGACGGGCGGTTTCTCCGCGACCTTGTAAAGGAGCCCTGCGCGCTTCTGATCTTCGGGGACAGGCGCAAGTCGGACCTCAACTTCAACTGCGGGGCCTGCGGCTACCGCACCTGCGCCGAGCTGAACAGGGCCGAGGAGATGGAGTCCCTTACGGCCCGGGGGCCGAGCTGCCAGTTCAAGAACATCAGCCTGAACATCGCGGCGAACGCTGCCGCGTCGCTCGCATGGCGGCTGGGGCTCCACTGCCGGGTCTTCAGCACCCTGGCGATGGCGGCCTTCGCCCTCCAGATAATCCCGGACGTTGACGTGGTGACCAGCGTGTGCGTAAGCGCGGCCCGGGTCGACCCGTTCTTCGACCGGCACAAGTTCTGGACCCAGGAGCACTGGGACGAGACTTTCTCGAAGGAGTTCCCGACCTTTACCCGCGGCTTCATCGGCGCGGTAGAATAGGAGGCGGACCATGGCACAAGCCCACCTTAACCCGGTCATTGCCTCCCACCTGGTGGAAATAAAAGCCGAGGAAAATCCGGATACCCGGGTTTACGTATTCGAGCGCGGGGAGCACGGCGAGGACGTCATAACCTACCGGGACCTGCACGAAAAGGCGAATCGGCTCGCTCGTCTCCTCCTCGAAAAGGGGATCAAGACCGGCGACACCTTCGGCGTTTTCATGCGGAACTACCCGGAGTTCGTCTACTCGCTCGTCGCCGGCACCACGATCGGCGCGATCATGGTGCCGATCGACCCGCGCTCGCGCGGCGACAGGCTGAAGTATCTGCTGACCAACAGCGGCGCGAAAGCCGTGATCGTGTCGATCGAATGCCTCGAACAGCTCGAGGAGGTCTTAAAGGACGTGCCGGATCTGAAGTTCATCGCCGTTGCGTACCAGCGGGACCTGGGCATGCCCGTGTCGCCGAAGTACCACGCGCTCAATGAAACGCTGGAGAAAGACACCTGGGAAACAGTGGACCAGATGATCATGGACGTGCGCCAGCCCATGGAGATTATCTACACCTCCGGCACGACCGGCGACCCCAAGGGCGTTGCAATAAGGAACAACCGCACGGGCCTCTTCAATATTCTGAATATGATCGTGTGGAAGTACAAGAAAGATGACATTCTCTACAACGGTTTGTCACTCACGCACGGCAACGCACAGGCGGTGACTCTGTTTCCGGCCCTGGCGCTGGGGATCACCGCGGTGTTCAGTCCGCGCTTCACCAAGAGCCGCATCTGGGACATCTGCCGGAAGTACGGGTGTACCTCGTTCTCGTCCCTGGGCGGCATGCTCGCCGGCATCTACAACGAGCCGGAGAAGCCCGGCGACGCTGACAACCCCGTGAAGGTCGTGATCAGCGCCGGCACGCCGCAGCCGATCTGGGACCCCTTCGAGAAGCGTTTCAACGTGAAGATACTCGAATGGTACGGCTCCGTGGAGGGCGGTTTCGCCTACAAGCCGATCGGCCAGGGGCCGGTGGGGTCGTTCGGGAAGCCGGTGCCGGGCGTCATGGAATTCAAGATCGTGGACGACCAGGACAGGGATGTGCCGGTCGGCCAGACGGGCGAGCTCATCTGCCGCATGATGAAGGGCGAGACCAGGGTGGACTACCTGGGCAAGCCGGACGATTCCGAGGAAAAGACGCGGGGCGGGTGGCTCCGCACGGGCGACATGGTGCACAGGGATTCCGGGGGATGGTATTTCTTCGATTTCCGCAAGGGCACCGAGCTCAGGCGCGCGGGCGATTTCATCCAGCCGGAGTACGTGGAGACGGTCATCGGCAAGCACCCGGAGGTGAGCGAGGCCTGCGTCTTCGGCATACCGGCGGCCTCGGGCGCGCCGGGCGAGAGCGACCTGGTGGCGGCGCTGGAGCCCTTCGACGGGAAGGAGATCGATCCCGCGTCCGTGTACACGCTGTGTAAAAATGACCTTGAGAAAAACTTTATCCCGTCATACCTTCTTGTCGTCGGCCATATTCCCAAAACCATATCCGAAAAGGCCATACCGCGGCAGTTGAAGGAGATGTTCGAGAAGGGCGAAGGGAAGATATTCAAGGTTGAAGATTTCATCTGAACCGGCTATCGATACACGCCCTCTACCCCGGAAAAGGGCGTTATGAAAGGAAGAAGTTACAACGTCCCCCTCCGGGGGATTGAGGGGGCTAATAAAAGGAGGATCCCATGTCCTATACCGAGCTTGATCTCAGCCTCTCCGAAGACCACGTGGCCCTGAAGGAGGCGGTGCATAAATTTTCCATGGGCGTGCTGCGCCCGGCCGCGCTCGAGCTGGACAAGTTGACGCCCGAGCAGGTGGTTGAAAAGAATTCGCTCTACTGGAAGTGCATGAAGCAGATGTACGAGCTAAATTACCATACCGTGCTCATCTCCGACGCGTACGGCGGCCTTGGCCTGGACCCGCTGGCCACCCATATCGTGTGGGAGGAGATCGCGTACGGCAGCGTGGGCTTTGCCGTGTCGCTGGGGTGCAGCTGTTTCAACGCGTTTTACGCCTCGATGCTGGCGGACGATTACATGATCGAGAAATTCATCATGCCATTCGTGGAGTGCCGTGACGCCAGCGTCATGAGCTGCTGGGGGATCACGGAGCCGGACCACGGGTCCGACATCCTGATGTCGGGGACCGATAATTTTCACAACCCGAAAGTGACCCAGCAGGTCAAGGTCGTGAAGAAGGGAAGCGATTACATCCTCAACGGCCAGAAGTCTTCCTGGATATCCAACGGCCCGGTGGCGAGCAACATCTCGCTGTTCGTCAACCTGGATCCCTCCCTGGGGATGGCAGGCGGCGGCATCTGCCTGGTAGACCTGAACCAGAAAGGGGTGAGC
>JAKJGD010000112.1 GCA_022704585.1 Spirochaetota bacterium
CCGCTGCCGACAGGGAAACCTCCGCGGTAATCAAAGAATTCAGGAAAACCGCCGTCGGCAGTCCCCTGCCCAGGAACGGGGCATGTGCCTATTTCTATAATACCTTCACCTATGCGGGCGAAACAATTCCCCTGCAGAGCGGAAAGGAATACGCATTTTTCCACATTGAGCATAACGACGTCTTGCAGGAGATCCTGGCCGGCACGCCCGCCGTCGGCGTAGAGGCCAGCAGCGAGCGCGTGGTACTGTCCATCGTTTTCAAGACCGGGAATGCGCTCAATCGGATCTATCTCACCTTCGACCCGTCCCACGGCGACAGCCTCCGGATACTCAGGAGCATTCTCGACCGCAAAAGCATCGAGATCAACCTGCTGAACCTGGTCTACGGGGAGATCGTGAAGGAGAAACCCCTCGATATAAAAATACCCGAAAACATTATGGCCGAAATAAAAAATGCCGCCGGCTGAGCCGGCGGCCTTGTCGTTTTGCCTGCCTGGTTACTACTGCTCCGGGGCACCGGTGAAGATGGCCGATGTCGCCTTCACGACCGCTCCCTCGCCGGCGAGTATGTACTCGCACTTTCCAAAAAACTTGTGGAATTCCGCGCCGACATAGAACTGTGCCGAAAGGAGCCGCCCTACGTAATACGCCGCCTCGGCGTTGTCCGCCAGGAGCTTCTCGAGGTCCGCGCCCTTCTTGTCCCCCGACAGCTCCCTGGCTTTCGGCATGACGATCGTCATCGCCCAGAGCTGTATGAAGGCGTAGGAAAGCATGGCGAAGCACTGCTGGAGAGGAGTGGCATTCGCGAAAATCTGGAGGTACTTGCCGCCCTCGAGGAGCTTCTTCATGTACGCAACAACCTCGTCGATCTTGGCGAGGCCTTTCTCCATTATCGCGACGTACTTGTCGTCCACGACGCCCTTCGCTTTCTTGATGGTTTCCTCGATCTTCTTTTTATACGCCCGGTAATTTACGAAATCCTTATCCATGAGAAGCTTCCGCATTGTCAGGTCCATTGACTGGATGCCGTTTGTCCCCTCATACAGGGTAAGGATCTTGGCGTCGCGGGCATACTGCTCGACAGGGTAGTCGGAGCAGAAGCCGTATCCGCCGTAGCACTGGATCGCGTCTGCCGTCACTTCCCACGCCGTGTCGGTGTTGCCGGCCTTGTTGATGGGGATCAGGAAATCGAGCAGCGCCTGGGCCTCTTTCTTCGCATCGTCTTTTTCAACGTGGGCAAGGTCGGTCAGGTAGCCGCAGTACAGGGTCAGCGTCCTCATGGCCTCGACCCGTGCCTTCATGGAAAGGAGCATGCGCTTCACATCAGGATGGTTTATGATGGTCGTGCTCTTGGCATCCGGTTTCATCATGTCCTCGACCCTCTTGCTCTGGACCCGGTTGCGCGAGTAGGTCACGGCGTGCATGTAGGCCGCGCTGGATACGGAAGCCCCCTGCCCGCCGACGTAGAGCCGGGCCTCGTTCATCATCTGGAACATGATCTTCATGCCCTGGCGCTCCTGTCCCATCAGAAATCCCTGGCAGTTGCCCTCGTCGCCGAATACCATGGTGCAGGTCGGATTGCCGTGGATGCCCATCTTGTGCTCGATGCCTGCACAGGTGACGTCGTTAAACTCGCCCATTGAGCCATCGTCTTTAATGCGGTATTTGGGGACCAGGAAAATGGATATGCCCTTCGTGCCTTCCGGATCTCCCTCGATCCGGGCCAGCACCGGGTGCACGTTATTCTTGTAGAAGTTATTGTCCCCGGAAGAGATGAATATCTTCTGCCCCTTGATCGAATAGGAACCGTCGGGATTCTTGGTGGCTTTTGTCTTCAGCGCGCCGACATCGGAGCCGGCATCCGGCTCGGTGAGGCACATGGACCCGCCCCATACGCCGGTAAGGATCTTTTCAATCATGATCTGCTTCCACGGATAGTCCGGGAGGAAATTCATATACATGTTGCAGGCGCCTATCGCCAGCATCGGGAACATGGTGAAAGCACAGCTTGCCGCGGTGAAATAGTCGGTAACGGTATAGTAGATCGATTCCGGCATACCCATGCCGCCCCACTTGGGATCGGTACCGACGCTGATGAACCCGGCGTCATAGTAGGCCTTGAGGCCCGTAAAGTACTCTTCAGGAATGACCACCTCTTTCTTGTCGGCTTTATACTGGGCGCCCTTTTTATCCGCGGACGCGTTGACCGGATAAACCTGCTCGACGGATATCTTCTCCGCCAGGTTGACCACTTCCTCAAGGGTATCACGGTCAAAATCGGCGAACTTTTCGTATTTATTCAATTTATCAACTTCAAAAAGCTCGAATAAAATAAACTTGGTGTCTCGTGAATCTACGATGGGATTGATAGCCATAACGCCGTCCTCCTGTTAAATTATATTGCCTTTATGTATATGTATTACAGCGAATAACGAGCGATTGCGATTTGCCGACCGCAACTTAATCTCTGTCCAAGCATTACAAATGCCCGGTTTTTGTCAAATATTATTGAGGCGGTCAAGATAGCCGGATTTGGTGATTTTATACACAATGTCAGATTTACGGGAACGGTCGGCCATGGAATGGATGCGTATCCGAAAGTATAACGAACGGCGCGCTGTGCGCGGGGGGATATCCGGCGATCAGGCCCTGTTCATGCCGGCTGCCAGATCAATGCCCCGCTGGATTGCCCTGAGGTTGTCCGGGATCGAGTCCTTGAGTCGCGGAGGGATTACGTCTTCGATGACTGCCTCGATATCCCTGAAGTTCAGGAACGTGAGCCGCTGCGCCAGGCAGCCCAGGGTAATCATGTTGGCCATCTTCGGATTGCCGAGCGCAATGGCTTCCTCGTTGAAGCGTACCTTGATCACCTCGACACCGTCTTTCGTCTTGATCGCGTCATCGGGGATCAGGCTTGTATTCGCGACAAGGAGCCCGCCTTTCTCCAGCATGCCCTGGTAAAATTCCAGTCCGATCATGTCCAGTGCCAAGAGAGAGCGCGGAGTATTGGTTATCGGGGAGCCGATCTCCTCGTCAGAGATTATGACAAATACATTGGTCCTTCCGCCGCGCTTTTCCACGCCGTAAGACGGCAGGTAGGTGACCTGCAGCTCTTTTTTCATGGCAGCAAGGGCCATGATGAGGCTGATGGTCTGAATGCCCTGCCCTCCGAAACCGGTCATGATCACGTCGTAATACATATAGTCCTCATGTAATAGCCGCCGTCAGCGTCCCTCCGGGCGATGCCCCGGGCCCGTCGAAGGGGGTCGCGGGGGCTATAAAAAGTCCTTCCCCGTGCGCTCCTTGAAAACACCGAGCGGGAAATAGGGGATCATTTCGTTTTCGATTACGTCCAGCGCCTCGATCGGCGATACCCGCCAGTTCGTATTGCAGGTCGAGAGCAGCTCTACCATGGAAAATCCCATCTGGTTGATCTGCATCTCGAACGCCTTGACGATCGCTTTCTTCGCCTGTATGACATTTTTCGGCTTGTGCAGCGATGCCCGCGCCGAGTAGGCGACGCCCTCAAGCGTTGCAAGCATCTCGGCCATTTTGATGGGATACCCTTCGGTCTGGAAATTTCTGCCGTAGGGCGAGGTTGTCGTCTGCTGGCCCAGCAGGGTCGTCGGCGCCATCTGGCCGCCTGTCATGCCGTACACCGAGTTGTTTATAAAAATGACGGTGATATTCTCTCCCCGGTTGGCCGCGTGGATGATCTCCGAGGTCCCGATGGCCGCCATGTCTCCGTCGCCCTGGTAGTTGAAGATGATCTTGTCCGGCTGGGCCCGCTTCATGCCCGTGGCGCATGCGGGCGCCCTGCCGTGCGGCGCTTCAAGCACGTCGATGGGCAGGTAGGTGTACAGGAACACGCAACAGCCCACTCCCGGTATCCCGATGGTCCGGTCACTGATGCCCAGCTCCTCGATCGCCTCTGCGACCAGGCGATGGGCTATGCCGTGGGTGCACCCGGGGCAGAAATGGGTCGGGGCATCGGTAAGGCACTCGGACCTGGCGAACGTCTTGTTCATGTCACTTCTCCAACGCCTTCTGTATCTCGTTCAGAACTTCATTCGGGAACGGGATGCCCCCTCCCGGTCTTCCGTAAAATGATATCTTCGCATCCTTGTGGGAGTGGATCCTGACGTCGGTCAGCATCTGGCCGGTATTCATCTCCACCACCAGTACGTTCTTGATGCGCTCTGAATGGTGCAGCATCTGGCGCTCGGGGAACGGGAAGAGCGTAATCGGGCGAAGGAGCCCGACTTTTATTCCCTGGTCGCGCGCCATGCTGATGGCCGTCTTCGCGATACGCGAGGGCGTGCCGAACGCCACGATCATGATCTCGGCGTCGTCGAGGAGCTTCTCCTCGCACATCACCTCGTTCTTCTTTACTTCGTCATACTTGCGCTGGAGGTCCAGGTTGTGCGCCTCCTGCTCTCCCGGGCCCAGGTAGAGCGACTTGAGGAGCCGCTGGTCCCTCCCGGCGCGTCCGGTCAGCGCCCAGGGCTTGTCGGGTATCACGACCGGTTTTTCCGGAGTGAGCCGGCACGGCTCCTGGAACTGCCCCACCATGGCGTCGGCCAGGATGACCGAAAGCATCCGGTACCTGTCGGCGAGCTCGAAGCCCTTGATGGTGAGGTCGAACATCTCCTGCACCGACGCGGGCGCCAGCACGATATTGCGGTAATCGCCGTGGCCGCCGCCATGCACCGCCTGGGTGTAGTCCCCCTGCGTCGGCGAGATGCCGCCGAGCCCCGGACCGCACCGCATGATGTTGACAACGAGACCCGGCACCTCCGAGCCGGCAATATACGAAAAGCCTTCCTGCATCAGCGAGATCCCCGGCCCGGACGAGGACGTCATCGCGCGCTGGCCGGATGCGCCGGCGCCCAGCACCATGTTGATTGATGCGATCTCGCTCTCGGCAGGAATGAAGGTTCCCCCGACTTTGGGGAGATACTTCGCGAGGTATTCGGGAATATCGTTTTGCGGGGTAATGGGATAGCCAAAATAGTAACGGCACCCGGCCTGTATGGCGCCTTCGGCAAGCGCGATGTTGCCCTTGGTAAGCTTTTTCCCGGTCATTTGAACACCTCGATCGCGGTGTCCGGGCACATGAGCGCGCAGGTTTTGCAACCGGTGCACTGGTCCTCACGCTCCCTGGAGAATGCAGCCGGGAAATAGCCGACCTTGTTGTGCTTGTCAGAAACGGCTATCAATTGCCGGGGGCAGAATTTGATGCAAAAATAGCACCCCTTGCACCGGTCAGAATCTATCTCGATATAAGCCATGGCGGCGGTCAGTTAGCCTCTTTAATTTTTTAGATTATATTAAAATAACGTACGGTATTATAAATATATACTCATTACAAAAATTAGTCAAGTAAAACTTTTACATCTTCTTATACACTGTACATATGATACGGTTTTCACGTCAAGAAAAAGAGCCCGGGCATGGAAAATTATTGGGTCTTTACAAAATCCGTTAATTGTTTCATCATCCCCGGCCCTTATCCACTTACCGGCGATACCAATCGGGGATTCCCGGATGCCGCGATCCCGCGGCCCCAAAAATCTGTTTGACAGATTGCTCGTTTCATTTCTTGGTAATAACGAGTTGATGAAACAGGGAGGAACTATGGCCAGTACCGATGTGAAGGTCGGAGAAAAAATCAAGAGTTTCCGCGAATCCATGGGCCTGTCGCTGGGCGACATGTCAGAAAAGACGGGCTTTTCCACCGCCTTCCTCTCGCAGCTTGAGAACCACCTCGTCTCGCCCCCGCTGGGCGCGATCATGAAGATCGCGCGGTGCCTCGGCATCGAGACCGGCAGGCTGTTCGACCAGAAAGGAAAAGCTCCCTTTACCATCGTCCGCAAGGACGAGCGCGTATCAACATCCCGTGTGGCGTCTAAAGAAGGCGTGCGGTACGGTTACTCGTACGAATCGCTCGCCCCGGACAAGATCAACAGGAAGATGGAGCCGTTCCTTGTCACGCTGGAGCCAGTGGCCAAGAAGGGGGTGCCCTACAACCACGATGGAGAAGAGTTCCTTTTCGTGCTCGAGGGCAAGGTGGAGATACAGCTCGGCGAGCACACTGACATTCTCGAGCCCGGCGACAGCATCTATTACGACTCGACCCTGAACCATCGCGTCGCCTGCGCGGACGACAAACCGGCGAAGATCATAGCCGTTATTTACGCGTAATCGTGCGTGGCCGGTTACAGGATTATCCGCTCGATAAAAAAATAGAACCAGGCCGCGCTCCCCAGGTACAGCAGCATCACCATGAAAGCGGCCCATACCTTCGCGGCAGGCCCCCTTCCCCGCACCCTCTCGTACGCGTATACGCATGACATACCGAGTATTATTTCGGGGACGATAATGTAGACCGCCGCGTGGCCTATCATGGTCACCTGTATCGCGTGCCAGGAAGGCAGCATCCAGACCGTCTGCTCTGAAATCCCGAATATAACCAGCGCCGCAACCGCGGCAGCGCCGTACGCTGCCCGGCCCGAGAACCTCTGCCGCACCCTCCCGGCCGTATATATGATAATGAAGACCGGGATCGTCCAGAGCCCGGCCATGTATCCCGATACGGTGCCGATCCTGGGAAACCCGTCCTCCGGAAATACCAGGACCCCGAGCTGTGCGGACAGGAACCAGTCGGGGCATACCTGGAAGACGCTCAGGATCAGGGCAAAGAGCCAGATACCGGTCCATTCCGCGTGACCGCGGAGCTTTGCCATGACCGGGAGCGCGATGTTGTAAGACAGCACCAGGATGAAAAGCTTCAGTCCCGCCCGGCAGCCGGGGACAAGCAGGACCGGCACGCACAGCACCGAGAAGACAATATGGAACAGCAGGGCGTCGCGCTCTTCCCGCGTCATTTCGATATCCCCGGTATATCGGCCGCTTCCCGTATGCGCTCT
>JAKJGD010000113.1 GCA_022704585.1 Spirochaetota bacterium
CGGTAATCGGTTATGCGGACCCTGCCTGCGACGCCGCCGATGACGTGAGAAAACACCCGCACGGCAATGACGTTGTCCCGGTCACGAAGCAACCCGCCCGCCGGAATAAAGTAGTCGCGGCTTTCCTGCCACGCATACCCGTACCCGAGGCCCGTGCCGTTCCGCGGGAACGCACCCGTCCCGCCGACCTGCCTTCCGTTTAACCAGGTCTCGTCCGCCACCGCGATCCTCCCCAGCGACAGGACCAGCGGCCTGCCGGCGAATTCCGCGCCCACGCGGACTTTCTTCCGCAGCCACACGGTCGCGGTGAGGTCGTCATTCTCTTTGATGAAGGATTTCCAGTCTCCCGGCAGGCTGACCTCCGGGGCCCCGGAATCGTCATACCCGGGGTCGCGGGCGGCAGGGTCGTCGCGGGGGACTATCTTCCACGGACCGGACAGGTCGATGCAGTCGCTGCCGCACGTTCCGCCGGAGCAGCCCGGCGCTGCGCAGAGGGCGCCCGCGAGGAGGGCGAGTATGACGAGCGATCTGATCGTTCCGGGCGCGGTCATACGATGATCAGTGCGCCTCGTCCCAGTTCTTTCCCGAGCCAATGTCCACTTTCAGCGGCACGGAGAGGTCAAGCGCGTGCTCCATGGTCTCGCGTACAAGCTGCTTCACCTCTTCGGCCTCGGCTTCCGGCACCTCGAACACCAGCTCGTCGTGCACCTGCATTATCATGAGCGCGTCCAGCTTTTTCTTCTTTAATAGCCCGTCAATGCGGATCATGGCTATCTTGATCATGTCGGCCGAGGTGCCCTGGATCGGCGTGTTGATCGCCACGCGCTCGGCGCCCTCGCGGCGGAAGGAAGTGTCGGAGTCGATGTCCGTGATCGCGCGCTTCCTGCCCAGCAGGGTCTGGACATACCCCTTCTCGCGCGCGAAGGCGATCGTCCGGTCGATGTACTCCCTGAACCCGGGATACGTCTGGAAGTAGAGCCGGATGAACTCGGCCGCCTCCTTCATGCCTATCTCGGCCTGCTGGGAGAGGCCGAAGGGCGAGACGCCGTATATGGTGGCGAAGTTGATGACCTTGGCCTGCCGCCGCATATCGGGCGTGACCCCGCCAATGGGCACGCCGAAGACCGACGAGGCCGTGAGGCTGTGGATGTCGATGTCGTCCTGGAAGGCGCGGATCATGTTCCTGTCGCCCGACAGGTGCGCCGCGACCCGGAGCTCGATCTGTGAATAGTCGGCGGACATGAGCACACGCCCCTTCTCCGGCACGAAGCCGCGCCTGATGCTCTTGCCGAACTCGTCACGCGCCGGTATGTTCTGGAGGTTCGGGTCCGAGGACGAGAGCCGCCCGGTCGCCACCACGGTCTGGTTGTACGAGGTGTGGATCCTCCCGGTCTTCGGGGAGATGAGCTTCGGCAGCGCGTCGATGTAGGTGCTCATCATCTTGGAGAGCGTGCGGTATGAGATGAGGTGGTCGATAATGGGATGGCTCCCCTTCAGGTTCTCCAGCACGGTAATATCGGTGGAGAGCCCGGTCTTCGTCTTTCTCTGCGGCTTCAGGCCGAGCTTCTCGAACAGCACCTTTGACAGCTCGCGGGTCGAGTTTATGTTGAAGGGCTGCCCCGCGGCCTCGTGGATCTTCCCCTCGACCTCGAGCAGCATCTCCCTGTTCTTCGCCTCGATCTTCTTGAAGTAGGCGGCATCGATCTTCACGCCCGCGCGCTCCATGCCTGCCAGCACTGGCACGAGCGGCATCTCGATATCGCGGAAGAGCCCGTCCAGGCCCTCGTCCGCCAGCCTGCCTTTGAATATGGCGTAGAGCCGGTAGGTGATGTCCGCGTCCTCTGCCGCATACTCTGCGATCTTATCCAGCGGCACCTCCTCCATCGGCACAGCGCTCTTCCCGGTGCCGACCAGCTCCTTGAAGGTGATCGTTTTATAGTTGAGGTATTTCTCCGCCATGTCATCCATGTTGTGCCGGCGCTCGTTGGGCGCCAGCAGGTAGGACGCCACCATCGTGTCAAACTCGACCCCGGCAAGCTCGATGCCGTAGTTCATGAGCACGAGCAGGTCGTACTTTATATTCTGGCCGATCTTCCTGATTGCGGGATCGGCCAGGAGGGGCTTCAGGAGCCCCATGGAGCGCACCGGGTCCGGGTACTCCTCGCTGAACATGCCCCGCGAGAGGAGCGGCACGTACCACCCTTCCCGCTCCCTGATGGAAAACGACATGCCCACGAGCTCGGCCTCGACCGGCGAGAGCGAGGTCGTCTCAGTGTCCACCGACACCTCGCCCGCGTCGCGGATGGCGCGTATCATCTCGACGAGGTCCTTTTCCGAGCGCACGACCCGGTACGTCTTCTCCTCGCGCGCGGACGGCTTCCCTGCCGCCGCGGGCTCGGCGCCCGGCGCATTCCTGAAGAAATCATTTATGACGGAGTTCATTTCAAGGGCGCGGAAATAGGGCACCGCTTTCTCCGCCGGGATCGATTCGAACTTCATGTCCGCTATGTCGAGATGTATGGGGAGATCGGTCCTCACCGTGACCAGGTCGCGGCTCAGGTAGGCCATCTCCTTTTCACGCACGAGCATCTCCTTCTGCTTGCCCGTGAGCTCGTCAATGTGCTCGTACAGGCCGTCAAGGCTGCCAAACGCGCCGATAAGCTTCAGCGCCGTCTTTTCGCCGATGCCTTTCACGCCGGGCACGTTGTCCGAGGTGTCGCCGGTCAGCGCCATGTAGTCGATGACCTGCCCCGGCTTCACGCCGAGCATCGCCTCGACCTCCTTCTCTCCGTACACCTCGTAATCCGATATGCCTTTCTTGTTCGCGTAGATCTTCACGTTGCCGCCCACCAGCTGGTAGGCGTCCTTGTCCCCGGTGACGAGCATCACTTCGACGTCCCCGGTCCCGTATTTTTTCGCCACCGTGCCCAGCACGTCGTCCGCCTCGAAATCCGCCTCCTCGATGCGCGTGATCCCCAGGACCTCGATCATCTTCTTGATCTCCTCGATCTGGGAGCGGAGGTCGTCGGGCATCTTCACCCGGTTGGCCTTGTATTCGGGATAGAGCCCGAAGCGGAAGGACTTTTTCGGCGGGTCAAACGCGACGGCCAGGTAATCGGGCTTCTGGTCCGTGATAAGCCGCAGGAGCATCCGGGCAAACCCGAAGATCGCAGAGGTATTCTGGCCCTCGCTGTTCAGAAGCGGGTTCTTTATGAACGCGTAATACGCCCGGTAGCAGAGGGCGTGGCCGTCTATTATGAACAAGCGTTTTTTCATTCTCGGATCACCTGGACAGGGATTAATGTACACTATGCAAATATAGCGCAGTGCGATTGGAAAAAGTCAACTAAATTACGAGAAGTTTCATGATACGAAAAGTTCAACCGGAATTATACGGGGAACACGCAGTACGCCGGTATAATTATTCCTACAACCATGTAATGCTACGCTGTTCCAGCATCGAAATCCTTTCTTTAAGTTTTTTCGAAATGGAAAGCTTCTCTTTCATGTCCACCAGGATAACGCCGATCTCGGAATGGCGTTCCAGGAACTCGCGCGCCCGCTCCGGGCCCATGACGAAGATCGCGGTCGCGTAAGCGTCGGAGAGGGGCGAGCTTTTCGAGAGTACCGATACCGAGCAGAAGCCCGTGGCCGGGTACCCGGTGCGCGGGTCGAGAATGTGGTGATACCGCACGCCGTCATGCATCACGAACCGTTCGTAATCGCCGCTCGTCGAAATCGCGTCTCCGTCCTCGAGCCCCAGGGTAAGGATGATGGCATCCCGGCGCGGGTCCCTGAGCCCGGTGACCCAGGGCCTGCCGAATTTCGTGCCCATTACCTGCAGGTCGCCTCCCGCAGTCACGATGCCCGCCTCAATGCCCCGCTTGCGCAGAACGGCAATACCCTTTTCCACCGCGTAGCCCTTGCCAACGCCTCCCAGGCCGATTCTCATGCCGGCACGGTCGAACGCGATTGCGCCCCTGCCGGGCAGGAGCCTAAGCTTTTCATACCCGACGCGGGGCAGGAGCGCAGCCACCGCTCCGGACGATGGCGGGACGAAGTTCCTGTTCTTATAGTTCCAGAGCGGCTCGAGCGGGGCGAAGGTGATGTCGAAGGAGCCGTCCGTTTCACCGGATATCGCGACGGCACGCGCGACCAGGTCATAGGTCTCGCGGGACAGAGCAACCGGTCCCGCGCCGCCGTCTCGGTTGAGCCTGCTCACATCGCTTTCGGGTCGCACCGGGGACAGGAGCGCCTCGACGCGGGCAATCTCGTTGAACACCGCATCGCCCGTCGAAGGCGCGTCTTCCGGGTCGGCGACAAAGGTAACGGTGACCATCGTTCCCAAAAGAGGCCTGCTGACGCTGTTTACCGCGCCGCGGCAGGACCAGAGCGACGCGATCAGGGCTATGATAATAATTCGTTTCATACACATCCTCCCCGGAACCCGGTCTCCGGCGCACAGGCGCAAATCAATACATCTCGGAATCCGCGTCGCCGTTAACGAAAACCGCGAAGCTGTCCTTGACCATGCGCCTGTACTCTATCGGTGTAAACCCGGTATGTTTCCTGAAATGCCTGTAAAAGTATGTAAGGTTGTCAAACCCCACGTGGAACGCGATATCGATTACCTTGCCGTCCGTGTCTTTCAGGAGCTGCCGCGCGGCCTCGATTCGCTTGACGTTGATGTAGTTCGCTATGTTCGTGTTCGTCACTTTCTTGAAGAGCTGGCCCATGTAGTCCTCGTTGAGCCGAAACCGCTCGGCCAGCTTTTTCCGGTCATAGGTCTCGTTAAAGTTGTTGTCGAGGTACTCGATGACCTGGTGGATAATGTCCTTGGGCTCCGGCCTGACATCGGTCCTCGTCAGCATCTTCGCGGCCCGCTGGAGCTCCTTCGTCTTCTTCAGCAATGCCCGCGCCATCGAGTCACGCTCCCCGCGCGCGCTCCTCAGGTCCACCAGATACACGAACATCGCGCCGAGCAGCAGGGCCGGCAGGCGGAGCGAAAAGGAAAGCGACATGCGGTACATCTGCCCGGTCAGGATCAGGTAGAGGGTGTTGGCGACCGAGGCCAGCACGAAGACCGCGACGATGGAAAGGTACCAGTAGCGCCGAGGGTCGCGCCGCAGCGCGACGGCGAAAATCCCGGTCGAATAGATTATGTAAAGTATGATTGCGCCGATTGATGCCGGCATGCAGTACCTTTCCAGGTAACGGGTCGTCGGAGCGTAGAGCACGAAGGAGGCAACTGCGGCCAGGATCAGGGTTGAAGCGATCATCGCCGCCCTGCTCCGTATGTTGAAAAACTCCTGGAGGAGAAGCAGGAGGATAAAATCGACAAACACGTACATTCCGAAGAACCACTTGAACCTGAACAGGTTGTTCTCTAATAGCGGAAGCCCCAGCATGAGGATGTTTATTGACAGTACGCTCAGGATGAAGACGAACGAAAGGAGCGCGATAATCCTGTTCCCCGTGCCCTTTACAACGACCGCCAGGATGACCAGGAGGAGCCCGGAGAGGATAACGGCGTTCAAATTGTTAAATGAAGGGAACAGGTCGCGGAACCAGTTTCTCTCGTTCCACGCGGCGTTCGTCATGAGCGCCGGCCGGTCTTTCAGGCCGCTTATATAGTGCGAAAAGACCCTGATCGCTATAACATTTTCCCCGTCCCTGCGGACCAGCGACGCGGGAAAGCGATAGGTCCTCTCCCGGTGGAGCGCGAAGTCGTAATCCAGGGGCCTTTCCGCCGACGGCATAACGCCCGTAGCGCCTATGAACACGCCGTTGAAGTAGGTCTCGTCCGACATGGCGATCGAGCCTATGGTGAGCACGAGCATCCTGTCGGTCATACCGGGACCGATCACGACCCTTTTCCTGATCCATACGGTCCCGGCAAGCTCTTCACTGCCGCGGAGGAAGCCGCTCCACTCGCCCGGGATCAGTATCTTCTCCGCACGTGAATCGTCGTAAGCAGGTTCGGCAGGGTTTCCGGCGCCGGAGGGGACCATTGTCCACGTCCCGGACAGGTCCACGAACGAACCCGGCCGGGCCGTGTCGCCGCCGCACGAAACAAGGAAACCTGACAGGGCAAGGGCGGCAGCATGAAAAAGAATGTTTCTCATAAATAATGCGCGATCCAGCGGTTGTGTATCGCTACCGGCATCCCGTGCCGGACAGCTGCGATAACAGATAGATGCCATCCGGAAATTATTCAAGAATAAATTTATCATGAGAAGAAATAATGAGCCGCTTCCCGGTCAGCCCGGACTGGTTTGAGATGTCTCACTAAAAAAGCATTGACCGGCGCCTTACGCGTATGATGTGATACCGGCACCCGATGGGAGGAGGCCGGGATTAAACCGGTATGGCAGAGGCCGCCCCCTCCCGTTGATGAATGCGGCGGCAGGAAAAAGAAATTGATTAATGAGCAACCCGGGCACCCACTTTTAACGGATCGGCGGACCCTTCGGGGGCTCTGCCCGGTCCGGACGCAGAACGCCAGGACTATGATACAATGGAACCGATCACTGCAATAAGCGGATACTGCATGCTGGCTGCCGCCGTCATCTCCTGCTACAAGGCGGTGGAGCAGATGCTGGTCCGGCGGTCCGAGGATCACAACCGCATGCTCTTCGTTCTCCTCCTCTGCACCGGCTACCTCCTGGGAGCGCTGGGCGTTTTCAACATCGGCGCGCTTCCCACCCTGCCGGACGCCGTCTTTATCGCGGGGCTTATACTCTTCATCGCGGGCGCCTACCTGGCGGGGCCTGCGGCATACCTGTATTACCAGTCGCTCATCAGCCCTGTCAGCGGCAGGGCCGTACTGCACGCTGCGCCCTCGGCTGCGGCAGCCTTCTTCGCGGTCCCGTATCTCCTTACCCGG
>JAKJGD010000114.1 GCA_022704585.1 Spirochaetota bacterium
CTCTCGAACACATGATGAAGCAGGGGCTTGCCTACCAGGTCCATCAGGGCTTTTCCCGGGAGACGCGTCGAATTCATGCGCGCCTGGATGATGGCTGTTACAGTAAATTTCATGATTTATGTATCGGAACGACGGTGCCGCCGGTTGAGATCGGGTCAGAAATTAAACGTGTACCACTCGTCACACGATTTGCAGTCCGGGCTCGTCGGATAATCCTTCCGGTATTCCTGTAGGAAACCGGCTTTTTTCTTTTGCCAGATGCCGGCCAAGGAGTCGGCCCCCAGATTCCCGCACGATGAGACACCGTCAACGTCCTGCTTGCAGAAGGAGACACTGCCATCGGCCGTGATGTAAAGGTCGCGCTGGAGGTGCCAGCAGGGAGTACGCTCGACCGGTGACAGGTCTGAATAGCGCCGGTCCTGAATGCGGCCCAGGTAGGTATTTTGTTTCTGCAGTATAATCTGGAGGTTGTTCTTTTCCCAGAAGTCATAATACGCGTCAAGGAACTGCTCGGTTTCCTTGATTTTCATGATCTGGACGTAAAGCCTTTCGCGGTCTGACTGCAGCAGACCGAGGACGTTCCGGAGCACTGCGTCGAAGTTGTCCGTGCCATGCAGGCTCCGGTATGTTTCCGCGTTAAAGCCGTTTATGTTGACGATTGTCCTGATTTTCGGTCCTGCGTCCATTATGAAGTTCAGGTAGTTCTCGTCCGCATACAGTCCATTGGTTTCAACGATAATGGTTTCGACGAGAGGCTCGGCCGCGGCCAGTGAAACTATTTCGTAGAAATTCCGGTGCATCAGGGGCTCGCCGGAACCGCCGAAGCACACGGTATAGGGAAGGTCAAAACGCCTCATCTGCTCGAAGAGCCCCTTTACCAGGGCCGGGTCCATATCGCCGTGAACAGCGCCAAGGGTTTTCCGGTAGCAGAAGATGCAATCAAGATCGCATCTGCCGGTCAGCTCGATCTCCAGGTAAGACGGGCCAATATAGAGGATTTCCGGCCTGCGCTCGATAAGGGGCCGGATCTCGGCGTATGCGGGGGCATTGTTTTCCCTGCATATGCCTTCCATTATGCGCCGGTCTCTGCGGTTCGTCGTCAGGAAGGATATCCGCTTATCCCTGATGTCCGGCTCCTTGTAGAATAACTCCACATCAAAATGGTTGATATTCGCTTTTATGACCTGGGAGAGGGGGAGCGTTTTTTCGCTTAATTCCGGGATTGCGTCAATCAGCGCCCGCGATACAATCTCGCAGGAAAAGCCTGCGGGCAGGTTTTCGGAAAAGGTGAATTCGGCGAGATATTCAAGGTGCGTGTCGATCATTTCGCCGATCAGGGAGACATCAAGCAGCGGAGATTCAGCTTTAATTTTGCAGATGTGCTCTGACCCGGTTCGGCTGAAGGTTTCTTTCCAGAAGTCCACGCCATCGTGGCCGGAGCGGGTATGGCAATTGCTGTTACCGGACAGGGACCCGGAATAAGAACCGGGGACCGAGAAATATACTGCGCCGCATTTTTTTATCTGTGAGCAGCGTTCAGTAAGAGCGCCGGGAAGGAAAGAGCCGTTAAACGTAAGCTCTTCATCGGAGCCGGCTGAATCAATGAATATTAGTATGTCAGATTTCACCGTGCTATCGCGGTCCTGTCCCGGATTAAGTTGAGGCAACGTAATTTTTCATGAATATCTGTATTTCGGATTCCTTCTTTCTTCTGTCGACCCATTTCTTGAATTGCTCGAACATGTTCTCATTATAGAGCTTGTACATTATAAGACGCTCAACTTTTTCATACGTGATGGGGCGCCGCCCCATGAGCTTTACGATGTGGTAGCCCATACCGGACTTGAAGACCTGGGATATCTGGCCGGTGCCGCGCATCTGGTTGATGTAACCGGCGAGATACGGGTCCATTTCGGCGAGCATTTTCCAGCCGAGGTCTCCACCTCTGGCAGCAGACTCGCGGTCCTGGGAATTGACGACGGCGAGCTTTTCAAAGGACTCGCCTGCCATGATTCTTTCGCGCAGTGCGGACATTTTCTGATTTGCATCGCGTTCTGCAGTGAAGGAGCCGCCGGCGGGTACAATCAGGATGTGCTTCACCCATACTTCATCTCCGAACTTGGACTTGTTCTTTTTATAAAAATCCATGGCTTCGTCCGGCCCGGGCGGCGATACACCGATGGCGATAGACATGACCTGCTCCCTCATGATCTGGGCGCGAATCTCCTCGAAGTAATCCTTAAACCCGATCTGAAACCGCGATTCGATAAAGCCGATGAATCCGTCAATATTCGCGTCCAGCTCCTTGTCGTCCACCATGGTATCCTCGGCGAGCTGCTTCTCCAGGCGGTTCATAACTTTTGCGACCTGCTTGTCGAGCTTTTTCTTATCCTGGATTTTGGTCGAGAAATACTGCTTCATCAGTTCTTCTATATGTCCCAGAACGCGACGGTCGGTAACTACAATCGCTTCATTGTCAGCCGCTTCCATGACCAGGGCGTCCTCAATGTACTTGTCGAGGATCCTGCTTTTTTCCGCCACGTAACGATTTTTGGGTATGCTTTTAAATTTTAACAGCTGGCTGAACTTGCTGTCAATCTCGCTTTCAATGATGGATGTATCGTTAACAACGGCGATGACGCTGTCATAGGTTTCCCAGGTAAATCCGGAAGTGGACGCGAAAAGGAGCACCATGCATGCCACCGCGCTCATTGTATAGTTTATCATTTTCATAATTGTCAGCCGGTTTAATTTATTGGTATCGAAAAATAGTCCGGTTCAATGCACACCGAGATCAGCAGACGGGAGAGTCTAGTCTGGTTTAACGCCGCCGCCTGTTACCTTATCCGCTTATCTTCCTTACCTAACTGATTTGCGTATAATTGCAAGGTTTTTTTATTTGCGCCCAATATAAATGAAGTCAGAAATACCCGATTCCTGTTGTACCGGGACGCTTTATTTTCTTTTTTTATTTTTAAACAGCATGTATTCTATACCGTCAACCAGGGCCTGCCAGGATGCTTCAATAATGTCGGTGGAAACGCCGACAGTGCCCCAATGCTCGGTGTTGCGTTTCTGGTCTATAAGGACGCGGACGATAGCTCCGGTCCCGCTTTTTTCATTCAGGACGCGCACCTTGTAATCCGAGAGCTGGATCTCCTTGATCTCCGGATAGAATGTCTCAAGGGCTTTCCGGAGCGCGTTGTCCAGGGCCTCTACCGGGCCGTAACCGTTGGCCGCGGTGTGCTTTTCCCGGCCGTCAACTTCCACCTTGATAGTCGCTTCGCACATGAGCTTCCTGGTTGCCGTCATCTCGCTTATCACGCGGAATCCTTTCAGTTTGAAGAAGGGCAGGTACTCGCCCATGGCTTCGCGGAGCAGGAGCTCGAAGGAACCCTCGGCAGCCTCGAATTGAAAACCCTGATCTTCAAGGTCCTTTATCTTCCGGAGCAATTCGGCGGGAAGTGTTACCCGGTTTTTCAGCGCGATCCCCAGTTCTTTCGCCTTGAAAAGGATGTTGCTTTTCCCAGAGAGCTCGGACACGAAAACACGGCGGCGGTTACCCACCTGATCGGGGTCGATATGCTCGTAGGTCCGGGTATCCTTTTGAAGGCCGGACACATGGATACCGCCCTTGTGGCCGAACGAGTTGTCCCCCACGTAGGGGGCGCGCTCGTCATGGGCGAGGTTCGCAGTTTCACTGATAAGGCGGCTCACCTCGGTAAGATGTACAAGCGATTTTTCCGCAGCGCAGCGGTATCCCATCTTGAGCGTGATGTTCGGGATCAGGGTCATAAGGTTCGTGTTACCACACCGCTCGCCATAGCCGTTGGCGGTTCCCTGGACAGATACCGCACCGGCATGCAGTGCGGCCATCGCGTTTGCAACGGCGACTCCCGCGTCGTTATGGAAATGGACTCCTACGGGAATATTGCATTCTTTCACGGTCATCTCGATAATATGAGCCGCATCCAGGGGAAGGGTGCCGCCGTTCGTGTCGCAGAATACGATCATGTCAGCACCGGCGTCTCGTGCCGTACCAGCTACGCTGAACGCGTAATCCTGATTTGCGTTGAAGCCGTCAAAAAAATGCTCCGCGTCCAGAAAAACCGTTCGGCCGCAGTCCTTGAGGTACGCGATTGTATCGCGTATCATGACAAGGTTGTCTTTCAGGCCGATGTTCAAAGCCCTGGTCACGTGGAAGTCCCAGGTCTTCGCAACTATGGTGAGGATCTCTGCTTTCGATGAGACAAGGGCCTGGAGAAGCTTGTCCTGGCGGCATGATATGCCTTTCTTCTTGGTGGAGCCGAAGGCCGCGATCTTCGCATGGCCGAGCCTGACTGACCGGATCTCTTTAAAGAACTGATCGTCCTTCGGGTTCGAGCCGGGCCAGCCGCCTTCAATATAATCGATCTTCAATCTGTCAAGTGCCTGTGCGATCAAGAGCTTGTCATGAAGGGAAAAGGATATCCCCACGGTCTGTGCACCGTCGCGAAGGGTCGTATCATACAATGTAACAGTTTTTCCGGTCATGTACCCGTTCCTGGATCCATTATAGTTATAATGGATAAATCAGCATAATCGAGACGGTGTTCAGATATTGCAAGGAATTTTTGGGTTATCGCTTCAATTCAATCATGAACTTCGATAAATGTGAAAAATTATTATGTCGCAATACTAACAACGAAATAAAAGAAGGATCATGAATAGATGTCATTATACTTTTGAAGGAGTGCCGGCAGGAATTTCGACAGGTCCTCCACAATGATATAATCAGAAATATCGAAGATAGCCGCCTTCGGGTCTCGGTTGATCGCCACGATCATTTGCGAGCCCTTCATCCCGGCAATATGCTGCTGTGCACCTGAAATGCCGCAGGCGAGATACAGTTTCGGCGCGACCGTTTTGCCCGTCACGCCCACCTGGTGGCCGTAAGGGAGCCACTTCCTGTCGCAGACTATGCGCGAAGCTCCGACCGCTCCATTCGGGAAGATACTGGCAACGGCATGTATCAGGTAGAGGTGCTCCTTCGAACCGATGCCCTGGCCGGTTGAAACGATCACGTCCGCGTCTTCAAGACGGACGGCACCGGCTGATGAATCTGTCATTGAGACAGGGAGGTAGGGGGATTCAATGCGGTTGGCCTGCATATGGTTCACCTTACCTCGCTTGTGGATCGCAACATCCGCTTCAGGCGCGGGATAGGCGCCGGGAAGGACAGTCAGCACTGCAGGACCGGTTCCGGGAGAAAGGTTAATATTGATTTTACCGTTGAAGAGAGATCTTGTGAATAACGGGCCTGCGCTCGTGACGGTGAATGACTCAATCGCGGTAATGCAGGGGGCGCCGGTCAGGGCGGACAGAGTCGCCGCTGTCTGGCATCCCCGCATGGTATGATGGAAGCAGATGTACTTCGGCGCCTCGCTTTCGATGATGGATCTTATGCACCGGAACAGCAGGTCCGGGTTTGGAAACCGGAACCGTCCGTCTTCAATGACAATGACATTAAAACCGAGCAGAGCAGCTCGGTCTGCCGTCTCACCGATAGAATCCCCGGCAATGACCACGCTAATCGGGGCGGAATCAAAGGATGCAAGCGTGGTGGCAAAGGTTAACAGCTCAAAGGCAGAAGACTGGAGCCTGTTATCAATTGTGTCGATGACGATCAGAATTCCCTGCACCAGTGTCTCCTACAACAGTGATTTCTCATGAAGCAGTGTCAGCAGTTTTTCCGCCTTTTCCTCGGTGCTGCCCTCTATGATTGTGCCGTGCGTTGACTTGACAGGATATGATAACGACAGTGCCTTTTCAATTGAAAAAGTCGCAGCGTTTCCTTCAGGGAAAATCCGGAGGAGCTCCTGCTCTTTAGCCCGCAACACGTTGGAAAGCGAGGGATATCTCGGCCGGTTGATTCCGGACTGTATCGTGAGCAGGCATGGCAACGGCAGGATGACCGTTTCCGCAACTCCTCCTTCCATCTCGCACTCGACGGTGATCGTCCTGCCAGCCAGGCTGATTGATTCCCTGACTACGGACACCGCACAGGGGAGACCGAGGCGTGCTGCAAGGAGGGGGCCGACCTGGCACTGCATGTCGTCTTCCGCCATTACGCCGGTGAGGATGAGATCGTAGCAGTTATTCCGTGCGTAATCTGCGAGCAGGGACGCGGTGAGGGCCGGCGGGCAGTACCCGGGTGTTTCGCAAACGATATGGATAGCGTTGACCGCCCCTCTCTCCAGGCTTTTTTTCAGCACCGATGCGGCTCGGGAAGGGCCTACGGTGATTGCATCGACAGTCACGTCAACCAGCGATTCACGTATGAGTACTGCCTCCTCAAGGGCGAACTCATCGTAGCGGTTCATGCGGAAGGCTATCCGGTCGTCTTCCAGAATCCACAGGGAGTCTTCATCTATGGACAGGGGAGATTCGATGTCCGGCACCTGCTTGACACATACAAGAATTCTCACCCGGCAGCCTCCCGTTGAGGTGTAAGCCATTCCCCGCCCCGGTACTGTTTCTGCACTTCAGAGAGCCTGGCTTTCATGGAGGCATATGCCTCCTTTTTGCCAACGAGCCATTCCAGGTGCAGGCGCTGGCCTTCCTCGCCGAATTCGGGGTGGAAGTAGTAAAAAGAAAGGATGCCGCCTTCACGGCGCGCGCGGGATTTACACAGGGCACACTCAATCTCGCCTTCGCGAAATCTGAACAGGTCTGAAAAGCAGCGGGGGCACCGGTCCGGTGCCGGGGATGCGGCAGGCAGGTCCGAGGTCAGCGAGGCGGCAAGCCGCGCAATCCCCGCATCGAAGCCTTCGTTCAG
>JAKJGD010000115.1 GCA_022704585.1 Spirochaetota bacterium
ACGGCTTCCTTTTTTCCGACTACAACTCCTGGGCATTCTACGACGCGCTGGAGCGGGCGGCGCAGTTCTTCAGGCAGAACGATGAAACGGTGATATACAGGGCGCGGCTGAACGCGGAGAAGTCGGTCTATTACTGGGACAGGCCCGCGCGGGAGTACGTGGAGAAAATTTACGGCATCACGGAAACCATCAGGGTCATCCGGGAACCGGAGAAGAAATAAAAAACGGGATAGCGTTAGCTATCCCGTTTCGTGCGAAAGGTCTTTCTTCTGACCGCCCATTTGGTTTCAAAGAAGACCATGTGTAAAATGATTAATATCTGTATCGGCACGTGAAGCTTCCGGGTTTAGCGTTTTTTGTGCAGGAAAAAAAGAAATTATTGCGGGCTTTCGCATACTCAGTTCAGTCATACAGGGGGGGCGCGTGGCTCGTTCTTTCATAATTGACGGCAGGGCGGCGGTACTGGCACGCGTGATTGCGATCATGCTCGCGATCTGGGTACCGGGCGGGTGCGCTTCCGGCGGGAAGGAAGGGGACAGCACCGCCCGGAAGTTCATCGAGAGCTTCGACGGCGAGCCGGTCGTGCCCCGCGCCGCGAACCGGATCTATATTGCCCCCCCCATAGATGCCACCGGCTCGCAGGACCTGGCGGAGAAGCTGCTGATCAAGGTACGGGAAGGCCTGAGCCTGGACGGAAGGCTCGGGGTCGATTCGGAAGAGCTCCACGCCGACCTTCGGCTTGAGATCCGGATTACGAAATACCTGGTGGAGCGGATCGCCTTCGACGAGATCGGCCGGGCCGTTAAAAAGCGGCTCTGGATAACCGCGGACGTGAAGTGCGTACGACTCGACCGCAAGAGAAAGATGATCTTGTACGAGCCGGGAGTCCAGGCCTTCCGCGTGTTCTCCGACCTGGCCATGCCGATCGAGCCGGAGAGCTAGGCGAGGGAATATGTCCTGGACGACCTGGCCGGGCGCATTACGGCCAAGACCGTCACCGGCTGGTACACGGACCTCTTGACCGATATCGAGAAGAGAAAGAAATAAGGCGGTGACTGCATGCCGGTAAAATATCCTAACGCGAAGCAGTTCAAACGCGAGCTGGACGGCGACCGTCTGGAGCGGCTCTATCTTTTCCTTGGCGAAGAGGAGGGGGAGAAGGACAAATGCATCAACCGGATCATGGTCATGGCCTTCAACGATCCCTTCGAGCGGTCCCACGCCTCGTGCCGGTTTCACATGGAGAACGACGAGTTCATGACCGCTGCGGATTTCGTCCTGTCGCCTTCGATGTTTTCCTCCCGACGCGTCTGCGTCATGTACAATATCGATGCCCTCCGCGCTCCCGCGGCCGCGCGGTTCAGGGAGCTGGTGAACGAGCTGCCGGATTCCGCGATACTCATCCTGACGACGCGTGAGATCCGTCCCCCGGCGTTCATGAACCCGCTGCTGGAACGGTTCAAGGTGGTCCAGTTCTGGCGCTATTTCGACAACGACATCCATACGTACGTCCGCGTGCGGATACAGAAGCTGGGCCTGGCCCTGGACGAGCGGGCGGTCGAGCTCCTGATAGAGCGGACCGGCAATGACATCAAAAAGATCGATGATGCCATAGACATGATCAGGTTTTCGGGCGAATCCGGCAGGATCGACGAGGCGGCGATACGGAACTTCATCGAGGACGTGAAGGAGGTATCGGTGTTCGACTTTATCGACGCGCTCTTCAAGCGGGAGCCCCGCGCGCTCGGGCTCTTCAAGAAGCTGCATGAGGAGGGTACGCCCGAGCTGAGGGTCGTCTACCAGATACTCCGGCAGGCGGAGATGATCGAGCAGTACTATACCCTTACCGGCGGGGGCGTGCCCCCCGAGGAGGCCATGACCAAGGCCGGGGTCTACAGCAAGAACCGGGACAGCTTCTGGCGCTACACCGAGTCCTTCCCCCGGGAGCGGCTCCGGCGCGTGTTCACCATGGTAAGCGCGGTCGACCAGAGGCTGAAGAGCGGCGGGCTCCGGCGCGAGCTGGTCGCCAATCCGCTGTTTACCATGGTTACGGACATGCTGTACGCGATATGATATCGATGGTTGCAGAAGAGGCTGGATGTGAGATGTGTGTCATCGCGAGCGGAGCGAAGCGCGCCTCGGCTGTGCTCGGCAACCGACCGGTCCCTGAGCGCAGTCGAAGGGTGCTTCGTCGTCCCGATTTCATCGGGACTCCCCGCAATGACATTTTTGGGAACCACATCATCATGAAGGATGGCCAGTATGACAACCTCACATTCCACCACCACACCCTACCGCCGCGTGCGTACCTGGTCGCGCCGGGTGCTCTGTTTCCTTTTTATATTCTCATTCCTGCTCCCCTACGTTGACGCGAAAGGGTGCACCACAAAAACGACCGGTACCTATTACGGCTATGACCTGATACAGGGCGAGTCTGCGGTCCTCTACCTTGCCGCGATCGGGATATTCCTCCTGCTCCTTGTCCTCTCGTTCCTGGTCGGGGAGGGAAGCGCTTCGTTCAACGCGTTCGCCGCGGGCTGGCGCGCCATGGCCGCCGCCACGGCAGGCGCCATCGTGCTCCTGTTCCCGGACCTCGATTTTCTTTTTGATACGGTGTTCATGGGACCCGGCCAGCTGATCGGCGTCTCCGCTGCCGCACTTGTGTTTATCGACGGCGCGGCCGATGCCGCTTTCGGATACGCCGGTCTCAGGCGCGGAAGCCCGGCCGGCCCGTCGCTGGCCGGCGGCCTGGCGAAGTACCACGCCGCGATGATCGGCCTGGCCCTGGCGCTCGTACCCGCGTACGGGATCGCCCTGTGGGAGGAGATCGGCCTGACCGTAACCTACTTCGTTATCCTGACCGTGCCCTTTGTCCTGTCGCAGCTCATTGTAATAGAAGGAGTGAAGCGGGGTGAGAAGTGGACCCGCCGGTGGGCGCCGGGAGTTGCCCTCGCCATGGCGGCGGCGATTGTCATGATAGTCCTGGGTTACCTGTGAGCCGCGGCAGCTGCTTCAGATCCGGTACCCTATATTGGCGTGAAAGAGGAACTTGTTTGATTCGCTTCCCCGCATGAAGGTGAGCTCGATGGGTCCGATAATGCTGTTGTAGCCCAGGGTAAGCCCGTACCCGTAAATGATGTCGTTTTTCAGGTTCTGGTATTTCATGATATATAACCCGTAGTACTGGTCGATAACGATGTTCCGCTTCCTGAACAGGTCCCGGAACGTGTCCTTCACGCGTCCGGCGCCCCCCCGGAGCACGATGAACAGGTCCTTCAACGGCTCGATCTGGAAGGCCGCATCCAGCACCAGCATGTGGTTGCCGGATATCTGCATGAAGTTCAGGCCCGTGAAGGGAAAACACCCGTTCGTGTAGGTGTTGAGTCCGCCCATATAGTTCTGGTAGATGAAGGGAATATTTCGCCGATAGAGCTCCCATCCCCCGGGTATGTCGTAGTGGAAATAGTAGGGCTCGCTGGCGTCGATGAATCCGCCGGTCAGGCCCAGCTGAAGGGTCAGCATTTTATGAAGCGGGATGCTCCCCCTGATCCTCGCCGTGTACTTGAAGAACGACTTGAATGTATCGTTGTCTTTGAACCACTTGAGATCGTCGGTCAGGTATTTCACTTCGCCGTACAGCTGGAGGCCCGACCGCGGGTAAAAGGTCCGGTCCAGGTTGTCGAACTGGAGATACGCGTAGTAGTTCATCCCCTCGATGTCCCTCTTCTTCGGGTCGTTGGGTGCGATCTGCGCAATGATGTTGGTCAGGTCCTTCTGAACGCCCAGACCGAGGGCCAGGTACTGCATGATGACCACCTGGGCGACGATATCGCCGCCGTAGTTGTGGTAGTTGAAGCTCGACTGCACGCTGCCCTTGTCGTAGGTCATGAACAGGTACTTGTCGTAGTGTACCTTGAAGCCGAACCCGATCCCCGGCCTCTGGAGGGGCGTGTGGATAAAGTACGAGGCCTGGACCCCGGGGTTCTCGCTGAGGCGCGCGTCAAAGGATAGTTTTGATCCCTGGCCCGCCATGTTTCGCAGCGTGATGTTCGCAAGGATCGCGGCGTTCATGTTCAGGTCATAGCTGAACCCGAGCTTCAGGAACACCCCGGTGGTCTCGATGACGGATATCACCAGCTTCACGGTCCCGTCCCCGACCGGCTCGATCCGGTAGGTGACCCGCTCGAAAAAACCGCTGGCATAAAGCCGGTCGACCGCCTCCTGGAGCTTCGACGGCGTCATCGTTTTCGGCGGCTTTATCAGGAGCCTGCCCGTTACCAGGCTTTGGGATACGCGCCTGAGCCCCCGGATCTCGATGGCCGAGATCTCCAGATGGTCCGGCTGTATTATTTCAACCGGATCGCGCTTCTCCGCCGGGTATTGTTTCTGCATCTCAGCCAGGGCCTTCAGCTCCGGCAGCGCGAGCCGGGCGGTCTTCTCGCCCTGCTCTATCAGCTCTTTGCCCCGCTTGAAATCAGATGAGCTGAAGCCCTTGATGTCCGGCGCGAGAAGGATGTCGGACAGGAGCTGCTGCTCCTTCGTCGACCGGGCGCCGAGCAGGCTCACGGACTGGTCCATGATGTTCACGATCGATTTCAGCTCGTCCTTCTTGTAGAGCGGCGCGCCCACGTCCACCGCGATGATGATGTCGGCCCCCATCTCGCGCGCGTCGGCGACCGGCAGGTTCCGGACGACGCCGCCGTCAACCAGGAGCCGGTCGTCGATCTCGATCGGCGTGAAGATGGAGGGAATGGCCATGCTGGCGCGCATCGCTTCCGACAGGCTTCCCTTTTTTAGCACGTAGGCCTCGCCGCTGACGATGTCCGTGGCGATGCAGCGGAAGGGGATCGGCAGGCGGTCAAAGTCCTCTATGTTCTGGACGTGGAGCGTGAGGCGCGCGAGGAGTGAGGTGAGCTTCTGTCCCCTCTTGAAGCCCCGGGGCAGCTCTATGCCGGACTTGCTGATCTCAAGGGACCCGATGTATTTGTCAAGGTCGCTTTTCTCGTTGATGGCGACGCTCCGGCGCGATATCTCGTCCGCCAGCAGGTCGTCCCAGTCCGTGTTCAGTACCAGCTGTTCCAGCATGTCCGCCTTGTACCCGGCGGCATACAGGCCGCCGACAATGCTGCCCATGCTGGTGCCGGTCACGTAATCGACTTTAAGGCCGGACTGCTCGATTATTTTCAGGATGCCGACGTGCGCCAGTCCCTTCGCCCCGCCCCCGGAGAGCACCAGGCCGATCTTGGGCCGCCTGGAGAAGGTGAAGGGTTTGAGCTTTTTCTCCTGGGCGGTGAGGTGCGGTCCCGCAAGGAAAAGCGCTGCCAGGATTGCTGAGATCGAGAGTGTGATGAAATATTTCGTTCGCATCGTCGTATGGTGTCCCGTGGCTTTTAGTGAGCTCATTGTACGGGGTCAGGCGCGAATGTCCATGATTTTTTTGTTTATCCCGTGCAGTTTACCGAAGGCAGGAACAGTGACGGGGCCAGTACCGACCCCATTCGCTCCCGCTCCGCGCTCATGACGATATCCCCCGCCAGCAGCCGGAAGATATTGTCCGAGATCATGCAGTCTTTCACGCGGCCGGCAATTCGCCCGTTTTCGACCAGGAAGGCCAGTTCGAGGCTGCCTGAAAAGTCCCCGGTTATGGTGTTTGACTGCCCCAGGCCGATGAACTGCTCGACCAGGATGCCGCGGCCCATGCCCGCGAGAATGGCCTCGCGGGGTTCCATGCCCGGGTCGATGATTATATTGCTGTAGGAGGGATAGGGGAGCGAAGAAAACCCCCGTGCCCCGTTCCCCTCGGCCGGTATCCCGAGCTTCTGCGCGTGCTTGAGGTCCGTGATGAAACGCTCGATCCTTCCTGCGCCGATCATGACCTTGTCCGCGGCCGCTACTCCCTCGTCGTCAAAGGGATACCCGTCAGGGAAGCCGGCTGCGAGAGGGTTGTCGCGCACGGTCAGGGACGGGTTGAATATCCTCTCGCCCCGCTTCTCGCCGAAAGGGGATATCCCCTTCCACACCGATCGTGCGTTAAGCCCGGACAGCACGATGCCGGCCAGGCGGGCGAAGGCGCGGGGCGTGAGGAGCACTGGCACCGTGCCGCTCGGCAGCCTGGCCACGGACAGGGCGTTACCGATGTTGCGGATGATTGTTTCCCGGAGCTCCGGGTGGGCCGCCGGCGCGAGGGCGGACATGCTCTCGGACGCATCGATCCGCGTCCCGTCGTCCATGATCAGCGTGGCCGAAAGCGAGGCGCTGTACCGGCAGCTCCGGAAGGTCGCGTCCAGGCCCCGCGAGTTGACGAGACGCATGCCGCCGGCATAGCGGCTTATTCCCGCGTCAACGGTCGCGGCGGGGAAGCGCGCCAGGATCGCGGCGATGTCCTCCTCCGCGCCGGCGGCCTCCCGCGCCGTGTCGAACGACTCGATCGCGTCGTCCCACGGCTCGAACCCGCTCCCGGCGGCCGCGGGAAGCTCGAAGTCCTCCTCGTCGCCGAAGGCGGCAAGCGCCAGCGCGCGCTCCGCCGTCACCGCAAGCCGCGACGGATCGTTGGTGTAGGAGAAGCCGGTCTTCCCGTCCACGTTGACCCGGATGCCGTAGCCGCTGTTATGGCGCTCGGTTATGGAATGGAACCGGTTGTTCGCGAAGGAGAGGGGCGTGCTCGCGCCCCATGTATGGATGATGTCATACCAGCGCGCCCTGCCGGACAGAACGCCGCGCACCCGGTCAATCATGGCGGCCCCCTACCAGCACATCGGTGATGAGCAGGTGGGGCCCGCCGAAGGATACCGGCAGGGGGC
>JAKJGD010000116.1 GCA_022704585.1 Spirochaetota bacterium
GGTTTCCGCCACTACCGACAGGAGGAGAAGGGACGGCGCAGGGCCGAGCTCGTCCACGGCGCTGCCCCATATGCCGTACTGGCTACCGGGCAGCGAGCGGTCCGGGCTTGCCGCGAGCCCGATGGTGAAGGCGGTGTCCAGCACGGCGGGCAGCCGCGACAGGTCCCCGTCCGGGTGCTCGCCCTCGAACAGGGACGCCACGGATTTCCCTGAAAACGTGCGCGCCAGGTCGGCATAGTGGGATAATTCTTCTCTCGAAAGACCGACAGGAATGTCCGTTGCGGGTTCCTTATCCATGACACACCCCCTCCCCGAAAGCGCCTGAATATGCGAACGCAGGGAAAATGACAACAGCGGATAGAATAAAAGGCAAGTAGAAAATGCGGGAAGATGCAAAACCCGAAATCCCCGACAGGCCCGCACTTGCACCGGGCCCGTCGAGGTAAGCGCATGCGGACGTATCAGGGCCCGGATTAAATCATAATTTCTGGAGCGGCCGCAGGTATTTCTCGACCCGCGCCTTCATATCCGTCGCTTTTTCCGCGCTCAGGACCTGCACGTCGACCTGCTTCTTGCCCGACTGCGTCATCTCCAGCACGCCGGCCTCCTTCAGCTTCGTGACGGCGTTATCGTAGGTCGGCTGGGAGAGCGACTCGGTAAGCTTCACCTCGCCCAGGTGGTAGAGCCTGATCCCGTTCTTCCGCACCTCGTGCACGAGTTCCTTCCTGCTCATCCGCTTCGATAGCCCGGCCACGCAGTCGCACACGACCAGGTAGGATTCCAGCATGTCCTGTATCCCCTTCGCGAAGAGGACAAGCTCGCCGCGCCGCTCCTCGGCGACGCGTATCATGGATCCGGACCGCGTGATAACCGAGCGGCCGGCCAGGTAGTCGAGGCTCTTCGCGACCGTGGCAGCGGTGTCGCGGATGGCCTCGGAATAAACGAACTCGCCGGAAAAGAGATCCATCAGGTCAGCAAAGCAATCGGCGGCCGCCTTCTCATCCAGGCCGTCCGCGCCGGAGAGGCAGAGGAGCGGCGCCGCCAGGAAGGTGACGGGAAGCTGGAAATGAAGGATGCTGTTCTTGTAGAAGTTGATCCGCGACCGCTCGTTATCATTCAGGGTATAAAGCCCGGGCAGCACTTCAGGCGCGCCTCCCTTTACGCCGGCGACCGCCTCGCCCACGATTCTGTCCTGCATGTACGACGCGAGCACGTAGTCGATGATCGCGTCGGCGCCCGCGGCGCTCGCCAGGTCCTCGCTCATGCGGACCCCGGCCCAGGCGAGGTAATCCCGGAGGACGCTTATGCGCTCTTTCAGCATGTCGCGCGTGAAGCCGGAGGCGGAAGACTGGAGCATGGCCGCGGACGTGACCGAGAACGGCGTGGCCATCACGATCTCGCTGATCCTCTTCCCGATGAACTCGCCCAGCGAGTCGGTCAGGTCCTCGCCTCCCCCGTGGCGCTCCCGGAATTCCCTGAAACTGAACGGTTCGTTGAAGGAAAGGTAGACCTTCCCGTACTTGCGCTTCAGCAGCGAGCTGCTCTTCACGAAGTTCGAGGTCGATTCCTTTTCCTTCTCTTTCCCTTTCAGCTCCATATGGTACGAAGATTCCTCGAGTATGCGGTCGTAGCTGATCGTGATCGGCACGAACATCATGTCCTTGTTGTAGCCTTCCTCGATTGCGTCGATCAGGTATTTCAGGATGCCCATCTTGGGGAGCATGATCTTGCCGGTCCTGCTCCTGCCGCCCTCGATGAAAAACTCGATGCTGTACCCCTCGTTGATCAGGGTCTTGATATACTGCTTGAACACGACCGGGTAGAGCTTGAGGCCCCGGAACGAGCGGCGCATAAAGAACGCGCCGGACCGCCGGAACACGGGCCCCATGGGGAAGAAGGTGAGGTTCGATCCGGCGACAATGTGGGGCGGGATGATCTTGTTCTCGTAAAATATGCTCGAGACGATCAGGTAATCCATGTGGCTCTTGTGGCTGGGAACCAGTATGAGCGGCGCTTTCTGCGCCGCTTCGCGCACACGCTTCATGTCTTCAATATCATAATAGATGCCGTCGAATATCTTGGTGAACATGTAGCGCACCGAGGCGTGGAACCACTTTATCATGTTGATCGAGAAATCGGCCGCTATCTCGCGGAAGTAGCGGTACGCCTTCTTCCTGAGCTTTCGCTCCGACGTATGGTCGTCCCGCTCGAGCTGCTTGATCTCGTCAATGACGTTCTTGTGGTAGAGCACCTTCTCCATGATTTCGTGTTGGGACTTCATGACCGGGCCCAGGACCGCGCGCTTCTCCTGGCCGTAGATCTCGAGGAGACGGTTGCGGAGCAGCCGGCCCAGCTGGCGCGGCTCGTCCGTAGTGGCCTGCGCGATCTCTTCCTTCAGGTTAATGGGCCTCGCCACCCGGACGAACGCGGGCGTGGAGCTCTTGAACAGGGTGAAAAGCCCGGAAAAAAAGCCCCGGTCGATGGTGGCGCGCGAGGTCACGAGCGTTTTCGTCCGCTCCGGGTTCTGGTTCCAGAACAGTATCTCAGGGAACACGTAGATCGGCTCGTCGATCTGTTTCTGCGCTTCGATAAGGTACTGAAGCGAGTCCGACTTGATCTCGATATATCGGCGGATGAAGAGCTTGCGGGACAGGATAGACAGTATGAGCGGCCTGTTGTCGCGCAGCAGTTCCAGGACCATGTCCGCTTCCGACGCCGACTCAACCTTCGCGCCGCTGCTGCCGAATTTGTTCGCCAGTGATGAAATGTAATTGGCGATATTGGCGAACATCTGGAATATATTGGGTGTAAAATCAAGCGCCCGCTCGGGCACCGGGAGGCCCCTGGCCCGCAGAAGGTTTACCAGGACCAGGAGGGAGGTATTGGCGCTCTGGTACGATACATACGCGATCCGCCCCTTCCCCTGGTACTCCTGGAGCGTGCGCAGGCTTTCCTCGTCAAAATCGACGCTTTTAAAAAAGACGGCGGTGACCTTCTCCATAAAGTCATTTGCCCGCGTCCTGACCATGGTTTCATTTCCGTAATACAAGCTGCGCTTCTGGACTGTATCCATAACTACCACCTATCCGATCACAATTACACCATCGACGAAAGCACAATAGGTGCCTCAAATACCGCGATACACCAGTCCGGGCTGTCCCGGGTCGCATCACGTAAACCGTCTAAAAAGACGCGAAACGTATGGTATAAAAATAAGGTTATGCATGCAAGTATTTTTTTAAAAGTTGACTTCGCATCCAGTGAAACCGCCATACCTGTAAATTTATACATGATTTCATCGCTATTTCAGCTTTTTTTAAAAAAATATTATTGCAAATATATTATAATATACATAATTTGTCTCCAAGTCAGATTATTGACATACGGGATGTAGCGCAGCCCGGTTAGCGCGCTTCGTTCGGGACGAAGAAGTCGGGAGTTCAAATCTCCCCATCCCGAAGTTTTTTAAAAAAAGTCTCCGATCGTTTCTTGGTAAGATAAGAGCTCTTTTTTTTGGACCTTCAAAAATAAATCAAAAACCTTGAACAACGCAAGTAGTACTGAGGAGTTACTTCGAGTTAACATTATTTATGGTACGACAGGAAAGTACATTAATACTCAATGAGTTGTACCCGTCCGACCCGAAAAAACGCAAGGACATCATTGACGCGCTTTGCAAGGCAATATCCTCAAGCGGCATTGACCTCGAGGTCACTCCCGAAGAAACCTATCTGTCCCTGGACGAAGCCATAACGAATTCCATGGAGCACGGTAACCAGTGGGACCCGCGAAAATCCATCCGTGTCGCCATCACGGCCGAGCGGGACGAGATGACCATCTCAATAACCGACCAGGGAAAGGGGTTCTCCACCAAAAGCATCAAAAACATGCTTAAAAACAGGGACGTCCTGAGCAACCGCGGGCGGGGCATCTACATCATAAACCAGTTCTGCAAAATAACCTGGAACGATGCAGGGAACCAGATCGTCCTTCATTTCAACCGGAAAAAGTAGCGTTTATCTCTATCCGTATGCCTTCGCCGGAAGGGACAAAGCCCGGCGCATATGTAATGGTAAGTCACCCTAATTTTATTGACAGGATAAGGCCCCGCTGACAGTATGAACATCACCCCGGCGGGTATCAACAAACGGAAACTGACGCACAGTATGAATATCGAACGGAAAGAAACCGAATTCGAAACCACGTTCATCATCATGGACGAGATGGTTTCACAAAACATGACCCTGCTCTCTGACGAGTTCAACCATTTCGTAAGGACCGATACGAGGGACGCCATCGTCGACCTGAGCTTCGTGCGCAAGATCGACTCCATGTCCATTGCGACCCTGATCCGGTTCAAGAACGCACTCACCGAGAAGGGCCGCACCATGCACCTTTCAAACCCGACCGACACCGTATTCAGGGTGCTCGAGCTGTCGGGAATGGACAAGTTCCTGATGGAATGACGGCGGTAATGGAACCCCTCGCGAAAAACGACAGGATCAAACGCAACGGCCCCCTGCTCCTTGTCATCATGGACGGTTTCGGCATCGGCCGGGAGAACGAGGGGAACGCCTTCTTCCTGGCGCGGACACCGGTGCTTGACCGGCTGATGCGCGAGGGCATGTACACCACGATCAAGGCGCACGGTACTGCCGTGGGCCTGCCTTCCGACGACGACATGGGCAACAGCGAGGTCGGCCACAACGCGCTGGGCGCCGGCCGCGTCATGGACCAGGGCGCCAAGCTCGTCTCGCGCGCCATCGAATCCGGCGACCTGTACCGGGGCGCCGCGTGGAAAGAGATCACCGACGGCCCGAAGAAGACCGGCGCGGCCCTCCACTTCATCGGGCTCCTCTCGGACGGGAACGTCCACTCGCACATCGAACATCTGTATAACATGCTGGACGCCTGCGCGGCGGAAGGCCTTAAAAAAGTCCGGGTCCACATACTGCTCGACGGAAGGGACGTGCCCGAGACCTCGGCGCTCCTGTATGTCGAGCCGCTGGAAAAACGCCTGGAGGCCCATCGCGCGGCCGGGCTCGACTACCGCGTCGCTTCGGGCGGCGGCCGCATGGTCACAACCATGGACCGGTACGAGGCGGACTGGAACATAGTGAAGCGCGGGTGGGAGGCGCACGTGCTCGGCGCGGCACGTCCCTTCCGGAGCGCGACCGCGGCGATCGAGACCTTCCGGAAGGAGAACCCGGGCGTTGCCGACCAGTACCTCCCCTCGTTCACGATCGTGGACGACGGGGGTCCCGTCGGGAAAATCGTCGACGGCGACTCCGTCGTCTTCTTTAACTTCCGGGGAGACCGCGCCATAGAGATCTCACGCGCCTTCGACGAGGCGGACTTCTCGATGTTCGACCGCGGTCCCCTGCCGAACGTGACCTTCGCAGGCATGATGGAATACGACGGTGATTTAAGAATACCGAAGCGCTACCTGGTTCCGCCGCCGGCCATTGACCGCACCGTTAGCGAGTACCTGGCCCTCTCCGGCGTAAAGCAATACGCGATATCCGAGACGCAGAAGTTCGGGCACGTCACCTATTTCTGGAACGGAAACCGGAGCGGCAAGTTCGACGAGGCGAGCGAAACCTACATGGAGATACCCTCGGACAGGATCGAGTTCAATCGCAGGCCCTGGATGAAAGCGGCCGAGATTACCGACACGGTCATCGAGGCGATGGAAAGCAACAAGTACGGTTTCCTCCGCCTGAACTTCGCCAACGGCGACATGGTGGGACACACGGGAGACCTGGAAGCGGCCATCATAGCGGCAGAGACGGTTGACCTGTGCCTGCGGCGCCTGATCGAGGCGGTGGGCCGCTGCGGCGGCATTGCCGTGATCACGGCGGACCACGGCAATCTGGACGAGATGTACGAGACGAACAAAAAGACCGGCGCGATCGAGCGGGACAAGAAGAGCGGCCTGCCGAAGAACAAGACCGCCCACACGCTGAACCCGGTCCCCTTCATCATATACGATCCGAACTTCAAAAACGACTACCGGCTCTCGGACATCATGAACGACCCGGGCCTTGCCAACGTCGCGTCAACGCTGCTCCTCTTCCTGGGCTTCACCCCGCCCGCGGGCTACCTGCCGCCGATAATAGAGCTGGCGTAAGCTCCCGGTCACAACCCTTCGCCGGACGGCGCGGGAACCTCGACCCTCTCCGGCTCCTTGAATCTCCCCAGCACCGATACAGTGATGAACCCCTCGTAACCCCAGCAGGACGTCATGATGGGTTCCAGGTCTTTGCCGTCTCCCCAGATAGAGGTCCCGATCTGGAATCCGGCCTCGATCGCGACGGCAACGTTCCTGTGCACGTTGATGTTCAGGCCCAGCGCGAGCCCGGTCCCGAGCGTGACGTACTTGTATTTTCTTTTGACAGAAAGGATGTCCCAGAGGTTCACGGGAGGCACGGCAGCGGATACGGCAAGCGTACGATAATTCTTCGCGTCTTTGCCCCACCGATAGTGAAGGTTGAGCTGCGGTCCCAGCCAGAAGCGGAGCAGCCCGGTCCTGACCACCCCGAACCCGAGCGTATTTGTCAGCCCGAACTGCGTGAGCTTTACTGTGGACTTCAGGTGCGAATCGAACCCGAGGTGCTGGCGGAAATTGACCAGCTCGTCCTTTCCCAGGTTTGAGTCCCAGAGGATCCCGCCCCCCAGGATAACCGGCTTCCCCGGCGCTGGCGCGTCGATCCCCCCGAGCGTCGAGTCCAACATCTTGATCGACTCGTCCGCCACA
>JAKJGD010000117.1 GCA_022704585.1 Spirochaetota bacterium
CGAGCCGATCGACGGAGTCGTTTCCGTCTCGGTCGGCCTCTGGATCAAATCCGGCTCGCGCGACGAGCGCGGGGACCAGTACGGTTACGCACACTTCATCGAGCACATGCTGTTCAAAGGAACAAAGAACTACTCGGCCCGGGACATTGCCCGCATCGTGGACCGGGTCGGCGGACAGCATAACGCGGCGACAAACCGGGAATATACCTGCTATTACATCAACGTCGTCTCCGATTATCTCGACCTGGCCGTCCAGCTCCTTGCCGAGATGTACTACGATTCGCTCTTCGATACCGGCGAGCTGGAAAAAGAGAAAAACGTCGTCATGGAGGAGATCCGGATGTACGAGGACACTCCCGACGAGCTGATACACGACGTGTTCATGGAGTGCATGCTCCAGGGCCACCCGCTGGGGCACACGCCCCTGGGATCAAACGAGAGCATACGGGCCACCACGCGTGAGACCATGCTCGGCTTCTTCGAAGAGCAGTACCGCAGCGATAACATCATCGTCGCGGTGGCCGGCAAGTTCGATAAGGGTACTGCCGAGGATATCATCCGGAAATACTTCTCGCGCTCCAGCGGCAGGCCCGCCGCGCCTCCACCGGCCCCTGCGGTTCCGCGGAGGATCGATTACCGCCACATCGAGAAAAAGGATCTTGAACAGGTGCATTTCTGTCTGGGCGCCGACGGCATAACCCGTGACGATGACGACCGGTGGGCGCTCTACATCCTGAGCACCATCCTGGGCGGAAGCATGTCGTCGCGTCTCTTCCAGAACATTCGCGAGAAGGAGGGGATCAGTTATTCCATATACTCGTTCTACTCCTCTTACAAGGACAGCGGCGTATTCGGAATATACTGCGCCACACTGCCCGAGAAATACGAGCGGGCCGTCGAGCTGATCGTCGCCGAATGCAGGGAGATCGCCGATACGGGAATCTCCGATGAGGAACTGCAGGACGCGAAGGACTTTCTGAAAGGCAACCTAGCCCTCAGTCTCGAGGGGGTCGATGTCCGCATGGGATGGCTGGCGAAGGACGAGATCACGTTCCAGAAAAACTTCACATTTCAGGACATTCTCGATTCCATAAACGGGGTGACACAGGCCGATTTCAGGAGAATATGCGACCGGGTATTCGGCGCGCGTAAGCTTTCGGTCGTGTCCGTCGGCAGACTGGCGAAAAGAAAGATTCCGGAGTCCTGCGTCCTGCTCTGATATCCAGGTCGCGCGCGGGGGAAAAATATTTGAGCCCCGGGCTTTTTTTGCTTTACTTTGTATGGTATTCCTTTTAAAAATTCGATGAGTTACTATTCCTGTTCCGGACGGCTCATTGACCGCCTGATTCTAACATTCGGAGAATAAACATGGCTTCAAAGAACGAGGGGATGAACAGCACCATCGGAGAAGGTTCCGTCTTCGAGGGTAAATTCTATATCAGCGGCTCACTGAGGATTGATGGCAAGTTCGAGGGCGAGATCAAAACGGATGAAGAGCTGGTGGTCGGTGAGACCGGCAAGGTCAAGACGGACATTGCCGCAAAGTCGGTCGTCGTTGCCGGTACGGTAATCGGGAACATTACCGCTCGCAGCGAAGTGCGCCTCCTGGAGACCGGGAAGGTCCTGGGCGATATCAACGCGCCGACCGTATTGATGCAGAAGGGCGTGGTCGTAAACGGCAGTTTCAACATTACCGGCGGCCACAAGAAGGACACGAAAAAGGTCGTCGAGGAATCGTATCATGGCGGTACATCCGCGAGCGATGCATCTGAAATCAGGAACATCGGATCGCGGTAATGGCATACGCCGGCATGACCGGCGGCCCTGCTCGATTACCAGTTTGTGACATAACGACTGAGCCGTCGCCCCCCTGGCGGGCAGACCGGCAGTTTAAACAATTAAATATTTTTATACTACTAACCGAGTATTAAAAACAGGGGCATCAGCATCATCGCGGGAACCGATAGAATGGCGTCATAATGAAAAAGATTTTTTCGAAGACATTAAAATTCAAGCGTTTCACAATCTCGATTTTCACCAACGAGATCGTCATTGTTTTTATCGGCGAGAAAAAAATATTCATCAAGACGATCCGCATGAAAATGCCCGCGTTCCACCTGCCGCGGCTGTGGACACCGCGCCTGAAGATGGCAAAAGCCGAAGCCCCCGCGTCCGCCGCGGCCACTCTTTCACCGGTGAAGCCGGATCAGGCGGTACTCCGTCCGCGCCGCATGACTATCCCCCTCGGCAGCGCCATGACGCCGCATCGCAAAAAGCTGGCATTCGCGCTCTCGGCCGTGATAGCGGGAGCGGTCATAGTATTTTCTCTTTACCCGTCCGGACCGCATGAAGCGGCTGAACCGGATGACGAGATGATTAAGAAGAACCTGCTCCAGTCGAAGCAGACGGATTACTCCTCACCTGAAAAGTCCCAGAAGCTGGTCATAACTGAACACCGGGTCGCCGCCAGGGAAACCTTCCAGAAGATCGCCAAGAGATACGGCGTGTCGGTTGAGACGATCCGCGGCACCAATAACCTGACGCCGGAGAGTAAGCTCAGGCCGGGCATGACATTGAAGATACCCAACAAGGACGGCATTTTACTGAAGATGCAGAAGGGCGGTGAGCTCGTTTCCATCGCCCGGCGCTACAAGGTTTCCCTGAAAAAAATCATAGATGAGAACAGCATCAAGAACCCCGACTTCGTCGCATCCAATACCGTTCTCTTTATACCGGACGCCAAGCCGCTCAATATTTTTTCCGGGTTTATCTGGCCGGCGGGGACGAGGTTCGTCACCTGCGGGTATGGATGGCGGCGCAACCCGTGGGATACAAGATATTCGGAGTTCCATCCGGGACTTGACATCCGCTCGAATTTTCAGATGGTAAAAGCGTCGAAATACGGCAAGGTCACCTATACCGGTTGGCTGGGCGGTTATGGCAAGGCCGTGGTTATCGCACACCCGGACGGTTATAAGACGCTGTACGCCCACCTGTCTCGTATTATGGTGCGCTCAGGCCAGTATGTGAAGCAGGGCCAGTATATCGCTTCCAGCGGCAACACGGGTCGTTCCACCGGCGCTCATCTCCATTTCGAGATTCTGAGGGGCGGCCGGAGCATGAACCCCTATATCTTTTTCCGTAAAAAAAGACGATAAGAACATCCTCTCCCTATCTTCGGGGAAGCTGATTTCTCCAGCCTGACCGCTTTCGTCCCTTTTTTATTAATTTTTTACATATGTGAAATAGGTAATTGACATTAATCGCAGTCAGTATCAATATTAATATGAATTAAATTTAGAAACGGGGTGCGTGATGCCTTCCGTGAAGAACAAGCCCATTCATAACCCGGGTCTGCTTGAGCGTGTAATAAATGTGCTTGGCTTTATGTCATTCAGAGATCGTGAACTGGAACGGCGGTTTTTAAGCAAACAGCACAAGGAGCATCTCGGGTTCAACAGGAATGTATCCATACTCGGTTTTGTGGCGGTCTCCGGATTTTACCTGATGAATTATCTGCTCTTAAATCCCGTTGATATCCGGTTATATATTCTTCCCTATTATATTGCCGCGGTGGCCCTTGGCGTTTTTATCCTGATGACGCTCATCGATATGCCCCATTACGTATTCAACACCCTGGCTATGCTGGCCGTGCTCATCATCAGCATTGCGCCCCTCGTATCCTTATTGGCATTCAGATACCCGGAAACCTATTTCTTCCATACGGGTTGCGTGGTACTGGTTTTTATATCCATCGTATTCGTGAGAATCAGTTTTTATTACGTCATGGCATTTGCCGCCGTCTATCTCCTGGCATTCGAGTTGTTATATTTCTCCATGGACCCTCATTCGAACATCGAGACATTAAACCTGCATTATATACTCCTGTTTTCCATGGGAGTCGGCCTCATTGTCAGCTATAACATGGAGAAACGTGAGAGGATCAATTTTGTAAAGCTCCGGATAATCATCGAGGATCGGATGAAGCTCTCCAGGCTCAAGGACGCGAGTCCGGCCGCCGCCCCAAAAATGAAAAAATGAATTGACTCATTTCCGCTCAGCCTTACCCCTGATATCATTACTACGATGCCGCAGCGGGGAGCCGCGGAGAACGCGCCGCGCGGCCAGTTAACCGGAGCGATGCCATGCTGAAGGACGCGAATTTCTTGCTTGAGCTGGGGACCGAGGAGATACCGGCCGGCTATCTTCCGCCCGCGATCGAGGCGGTGAGAAAGACCTTTACCGAGAGCCTGGATGCGGGCAGGATCGGGCATGGCGGCATCGAGGTGTTCGCCACGCCCCGGCGCATTGCGGTAATGGCGGCCGGACTGGCAGCTGCCCAGCGGGAGGAGGAGGTCGAGCTGAAGGGGCCGTCCGTCAAGGCCGCGTACGATGCTGCGGGACAGCCGACGAAAGCGCTGGACGGCTTCCTGAAAGGGAACGGTGTCGCTCTTGAAAGCGTTTTCACCAGGGATTCCGAGAAGGGATCATACGTGTTTGCCAAAAAAAAGCTCGAGGCCAGGAAGACCGAGGAGCTCCTGCCCGACATCGTCGCGAAGATCGTCGGGACCGTACCTTTTCCGAAGCGGATGCGCTGGAGCGACAAGAGCGTGACATTCCCCCGGCCGCTGCGCTACTTCCTCATCATGTTCAACGGGCGCGTTATCCCCTTCGGGATCGAGGGGATTGAATCTTCGAACAAAACGCGCGGGCACTATATACAGCACAACCGGATGGTGGAGGTCGCCTCCATCGGCGACTACGGCGACTTACTGAAAAAGAGCGGAGTCATCGCCGACCAGGCGGAGCGAAAGCGCATGATCCGCGACGGCCTGAATGCCGCGGCGAAGAAAGCGGGCGGCGTACTGCTTGAGGACGAAGAGCTGGTGGACACGGTGACGTTCCTGGTGGAGGACCCGCAGATTTGCGAGTGCACGTTCGACCGGGATTTCCTGAAGCTCCCGGACATAGTCCTCATCGCCGAGATGCGCGAGCACCAGAAATATTTTTCCGTGGTGGACGCCAGCGGCAGGCTCACGGACCGCTTCCTGGTCGTCTCCAACAACCCCCCCACCGCGAACGTCAGGGCGGGGAACGAGCGGGTCATCACCGCGCGGTTCAACGATGCGCGTTTTTTCTACAACGAGGACCGGAAGGTCAAGCTGGCCGGAAGGGTCGAGTCCCTCAAGACCTGCCTTTTTCATAAGGAGCTCGGCACAATCTACGACAAGGCGAGCCGGATGCGGGTCATCGCGGACTACATGGCGGGCCGGCTTGAGCTTCCCGCCGCGGCGCGGGAGAAGATAGCGCGCGCCGTGTCCCTCTGCAAGACCGACCTGATGACCGCGGTCGTGTTCGAGTTTCCCTCCCTGCAGGGGAAAATCGGCCGGATCTACGCCCTGGAGGACGGCGAGGACCCCGAGGTCGCCGACGCGATAGAGGACCACTACAAACCGCGGTTCAGCGGCGAACCGCTCCCCGAGGCCATGACGTCAGTCATCGTGTCGCTCGCTGAAAAGATCGACAACATCTTCGGCTCGTTCAGCGTGGGCAACATCCCGAAGGGCTCGGCCGACCCCTACGCGCTCCGCCGGCAGGCCAATGCCGTCGTAGAGCTCCTTCTTAAAAACGACATCAACCTGGACCTTCGAGACATGCTCGTTTCGGCGGCGGGCAATTATCGCGGCGGCGCGGAGCTGGTCGGCAAGATCGTCGAGTTCATCGCGGTGCGGGCCCGCACCATCTTTTCCGAGAGCGGGTTCTCCCACGACGAGATCGATGCCTGTCTATCCACCGGAGCCACCGATTTCCTGGAGCTCTTCCGACGTGCGAAGAGCATCAACGAGTTCCGGAAGAACGAGGGGTTCTCGCAGATGCTGCTGAGCTTCAAGCGCATGAACAATATCGTTTCCGCCTTCCGGAAGGAAAACCCCGGCCTCGTGCTTGCCTTCGATCCCTCCCTGTTCAAATGCAGCGAGGAAAAGGAACTTCACGCGTTTTTTGATTCCCGCGCGGAACGTATCGATTCGCTCATAGCCGGAAGCAGGTACATCGAGCTTTTCGGACTCCTGATCGAGGGAAAGCCGATCATCGATGCCTTTTTCGACAAGGTCCTGGTCATGGAAAAGGACGTGAAGCTGCGGGACAACAGGCTGTTCGTGCTCGAAAGGATCCTGAAGCACTTCTCCACGCTTATGGATTTCTCCCGGATCGAAGACCGGTAGTCCCCGGGAGGAGCGGCACATGTTTGACCCGAACGCGAAAAAGACCGTCTTTACCTATATCAAGGCGTTTCTGTACCTGTCCTGGTCGTTTCTGCATTACCATCTTTCGTTCAAGCACAAGTTCACGAGCATCGGCAACGTGCCCCATGTCTGGGGGATCTGGAACGTGGTGGTGTACGGCCCCAACATCAGCCTCGGGAAAGATTGCGTCATCGTGGCGGCTAACGGCTACCGCACGAACATTTCTTCGATCAAGATGGGTGAGATCGAGGGCCGCATCACCATCGGCAACAATGTGCTGGTTATGAACGCGGTGCGCATCAGCTCCGCCTCCTCGATCACCATCGGCGATGGGTGCATGCTGGCCAACCACTGCTACCTGACCGATTCCGACTGGCACGACATCCACGACCGCACCTGTGCCCCGGGCGGGAGCGCGCCCATCGTGCTGGAGCGGGGGGCCTGGATCGGCGATTCGGCCATCGTGTGCAAGGGCGTGCACATCGGGGAGAACTCCATCGTCGG
>JAKJGD010000118.1 GCA_022704585.1 Spirochaetota bacterium
AGACGGCGGGATTCGAACCCGCGTCCTGCAATCCAGCTGTACAGCCTCTACATGCTTATCCTTCTCATTTAATTTAAGATGTCCCACCGGGAGAAGGCGCCGTTATGAACATCCGAGCTCCGTTTTGTTTCGCCCTCATTCCTGGAGCGGGGAAATCAGACTATCCTCTGTTTATGACGCCTTCAGCTGCCCCAGAGGAGCAGACAATCTGAAGACGTGACAGTCAATTAAGCTGCCAGTGCAAAATTTTCGTTTGCAGTTACGTTAGGTCTGCCATTATTAACGAGTTGACAGCACACTCGGCATGCAGCTGTAAAACCAATATCACAGTCGAAACCAAAATCGTCCCCTGCGCGGATAATATAGTAAAAAAAGCATGAAATCGTCAACTAAATGTTCGGAAATAGTTCAAAAATGGTCATTTCTAAACCGTTTTTTGCCCCTTCCCGGCTTCGGTCCAACGCCGGGCGATTTTTGGACATCCTGTCTGTGTTCGGCACTGTGACCTCCTGTCAGGCGCATCTCCCCGCGAGCGGGGTCAGGGACGGGGGGGGTGGGCGAATATGAAATAAATCTCGTTCACCCATTATATGAATTTTTCTTTACAAGCTCGGGGTTTATTTTCCATACTTACCTCATGAAACAGAGATTGGTATCAGCGGCATTGGCCGCCATTATTGTTTTAGCCGGATCGACCGCGCGGACATCGGCACAGGATGACAAACGCATTCCCCTCACATTCAAGAACATCGTCGGAACCTGGGCATTGAAATATTCCGGTAACTTCGGGTATCAATTCAGCTTTTACGCGAACTACCGCGCCCTTGTCATTCTCTACCTGAACATGGAAACGCTCGTATTCAAGGGCGTGTATACGATCGAGGACGGCAGCAAGCTTAAAATCAATATATACGAGATGAAGGAAGAGCGCCGGTCGGGCACCCCGAGCAGGGGTTTCGTCAAGGCAAAATCATCCTACTTTCTTTTCAGCGGGTACGAGACCGTGAAACAGGGCAGAACGACCCTGCTTCTCAGGCCCCGTGCCATCATCATCGATGGCAACAATTCCGAAGGCTATTTCGAGCCGCTGCTCAAACTGGCAAAAATCTGATCATGCTGATAGAAGAAATTCACTTTACCAATAGTGCCGGACGCAGGCTTTCGGGGAAGCTGTACGGATCCGGCACCGGCAGCGATACCGCCGTCATTTTCAGCCACGGCCTCTTCTCTAACAAGGACGGGTACAAGATCACCCGGCTTGCGCCGGACCTCGCTGCCGCCGGCGCGAGCGTCCTCGCGTTCGACTTCTCGTATGCGGCCGGCTCGGGCGGGGATATCTCCGACCTGTCCGTGCTGCAGGAAGTCGACGATCTTGCCGCCGCGGTCGGGTTCGCCAAAACGCGCGGCGTCAGTAATATCCACCTCATGGGCTCCAGCATGGGCGCGGCGGTGACCCTTCTCTACGCCGCGCGTAACGATAAGAGCGTCCGCTCCCTCATACTGATCGCTACGCCCGTGGACCTCCGTACGCTCATGATATCCGGCGCCGGGATCAACGACATCAGCTCGCTCCCGGAAAACGGCCTGACCTCCATCGACGGCATACCTATCAGGAACGCCTTCTTCCGTGAGATCGAACGGATCGACATGACGGCGGCCGTCAGCGCGATACGGGTGCCCGTGCTCGCATTTCACGGCGGACGGGATTCGGTCGTGGAGCCGCGCAACGCCGAGCTGCTGGAAGAGCTCCTCGTCCCCTTCGTCAAGACCGTCATCATCGACGACGGCGATCACAACCTGACCAGGGACATTGATCTGAGCCTGATGAAGGAAACCATACAGGAATGGCTTACAGGGGACGACGCCGGTGGCGGAGTATAACACGTGATCCATTATTACATCCTGGCACTGGGCATTCTCCTGGTACTCGCCGGCGCCCTTGAGGTAAGCCTGCCGCTCAGGGCCTTTGCCTTATGGTGGCGATGGTCGTCGTCAAGATTCTTCTTTGTTCACGGCATTCTGCTCATCGCCGCCGGCTTTCCCCTCACTCTGTACGACGGCCCCCTCTCGGGGGTGATTTTCGTTATGGGACTTCTGGCCGCACTCTCCGGGCCTTTCGTGCTCATTTATCCGGGAAAATTCAGGATGATGTTCGAATCATTAGCGGTAGAGATGAAAGACGAAAGCATAAAAAAAATGGTATATATTGAGGGGTCCGTGAGGATTGCCGCCGGTATCATCTTCGTTGCCGCCTTTTTATTGGGACGGCCGTAAAACAAAGGCGCGGTCATCCGACCGCGCCTTCCGAATTGAGTTTCCGTCAAATCAAAGCTGTTAGAACAGCTTCTTGAGGCCTTTCATTAAAGACTTTCCTCCGTCCTTGAGGGCCTTGCCGGCCGCTTCTTTCCCCGCTTCCAGGATAACATTGCCGGCCACCTTTTTGATGATGTCGCCAATGGAACCGAGCGCCGGATGGGTGAGCTTGGCGGCAGGCTTGGCAGTGGTGCCAGCGATCTTGAATTTCATGTAGACCATGCCGTTCTTGTTAAGCAGCGGCTGCATCGCTGTTTCGGCGATCTTGTTCGGGTCTACATACTTCTTCGCGCCCAGCTGTTTCAGGCCGGATTCGACCTGCCTGCGGATTCCGACCTTGATCGCGTTGTTGCGGCTTTCAAGCAACTCAAGCTCCAGGTCGACGTTAAGGCCCTTGGAGTTGGTGTTGAAGATGCCGCCGAAGAGAAGCCGGCATTCCTTCAGCTTCAGGTTGCCGTTGGAAAGCTTGGCCACGCCGGCCTTCCACCAGACATCGACGTAGGCCATCTTGGAGCCCTCCCACGTCTGCTTTCCTTTCAGGAAGTCAAGCTGGTTGCCGATGTACTTCGAGAGCACATTGTTGCCTGCGATGCTGTTGAATATCTGCAGCCCGGTGACCATGCCCTCGGGCGACCCGGCATGAACGGAAACTTCGGGTTCCAGCCTGCGCGTTTTGAGATCAAAGGGTTTCACGGTGCCGCTCACATCGAAGGTCACGTCAAACGAATCGACGCTCCCGCTCCTGACCGGGCCGATATTCTTGACGCCCATGTAAATCTTCAGCTTCGCGCTGTCTTTTTTCTCGAGATCCTTCGGATCGATGACGATGCTGTACAGCATCGCGGTAAGCTTGTATATCTGGAATTTCTGGTTGAGACCTCCGTCGTAGTAATTGACGGTACCGTCCTTGATGCCCAGTTTCCCGATGCTGAGGGCGACCGGGATATCATCCGCGGTAAAAGGCTTTTTCGGCTCTTTGGCCTCCTCGGCCTTTTCCTTCTCGAGCTCGGCCTGCTCCTCCTTCGTCAGCTTCTTCGGCCTGGTGAGATCGTCAAAGTTGAAGACGCCGGCTTTGCTCCGCGAGATATTGACCGTCGGCGCGTAAAGCACCAGCTCCTTCAGCATGAACTGCTTTTTCAGCAGGGGCAGAAACTTGAGTTTCAGGCGCAGGGACTCCATGCGCACGAATACGTCCCCGGCGGGGACCGGCTTCCCTTCCAGGGCCTTCAGCTGATTTTCGGTCTTGAAATTTGATATGGTTACCTTATTGACCTCGATCCCAGATACTATCGAGAAGATACCCACGCTTATATCCTCTATCTGAACATGGCGGTTGAGCGCCTTTTTCATCTGCTCCTCGATCATCCCCTTATTGACGATAAACATGATGGCAATGCTCGCGGCGATGATGAGCACAAATATAAAGGCGACGATACCGCCCAGGATTTTGAGAATTGTTTTTACCATACTATTCTCCTCTTGATAATATTTTATGACAGGATAGAAATTGTATTATGTTGACGCGGATAATCAAGCAATTTTTCTTAATTTTTTCATGCCTGCGTGCCGGCCCTCAGGGCCGGCACGCAGGTAACGTGGAAAAAAGGGCTAGAAGATTATCCCGAAGGTCACCCCGACGTTGAACCCGCTCATAAAATAATAGGTAAAGGGAATGTCAATGATTACCGGACCGAAATTCAGGCCCGGGCCCACAAATATCTTCGGCATGTAATTTTTCGATCCCTTCCCTTTCTGACGGCCGTACACGGAAAAAATTGCCGGTACACCGGGCCCGTATGCGGCACCCACGGCAGCATAACGAATTTTAGAGGTTCCCATGGCAAAGTCGATACCGCCGCCCGCATGTATGTTGAGGACCCAGATGAGGCGCACAGCAGTCGAAATTTCTACCGGAATTACATACGATTCCGTCGTGACCTTGATATCAAGGACAGGTTTGAATGTATAGCCGCCGCTCGATATGGGGTCCGCCTGATGGTGGATAACGGTATTGTTGCGCTGCCAGAGAAGTCCCGTGCCGATTGAGATTCCCCGCCACAGGACGAACTTGACCACCGGGGCCTTGGGCTCAACGACCTGGTAATTCAACATGCCTCCCGCATGTATCCCGTCAAAATCATACTGGTCATAGGTATATTTCAGGTATCCGAACTTGCCGGTTATCGCAAAACCGGCAGGCAGCTTGACGCCGACGTTAAGCGACCAGGGGTTCCAGGCAACGCCGATGTTCAGATCACCCTGTTTCATGAGACGCTCTCCCAGCTTCTTGTAATATCCCAGATCGGTCGTGGTCGCCGGCACCTGCGCGGCTGCCATCGTTCCTACCGTTATGGAGAACTTCTCAAATCCCTGGTATCCCCGGGTCGTCCCGACATGTGCGGAATACACGCTCGCATTTGCCATACCCTGTGACAGCTTGGGCTGCCGCTGATATTTCAGGAACGCGTTCTGCAAGATCGGCACCAATGCGGGATCCGTGCTCCCGAGAAGCAGCCATGCATGAGCATCGCGCATCCCCAATCCGAACAGGGCGGTTGCCGCGATTATTGTTATCACTATTTTTTTCATATTAAATCCTCCGTTATCTTTCACAATAAAAACTATCGGATTATTTCAAATCACTGCCATTTATTGCTGCACCATCTCCCACAAAAGGTGATGAATCATGGAGCAACAAATGCAATATACTAATGTACTGAAAACGAAAAGTAAAGTTCAATCTTTTTTCATTTTTTTTCAAATTTCCGATTATGCGATCCGGCACCGGCGGCCAGGACTGTATGCATGTCTGATATGCGAGATATAAAAATAGCAGCGAACAATGGTGAAGAAACATCCTCTCAATGAAATACGGGTTGCCCGTCGGCAACCCGTATACACTTCGAAGAGTGATCCCGGATAATGGATGTATCCATCTCCTCAGTACTTGATAATGCGGGGAAGTTTTTTCGCCTGTTTCACCCACTCCTTTACCCGCGAGAGGGCCGGCAGCTGTCGCACGAGCTTTTTCTTCGCGTTTGCCAGTTTCATCGTTTCGATAAGCTTCTCGGGGATTCTCTTCCCGAGCTCGACTACCGTGTCGACCCCCGCTTCTTCCAGCAAATCCGCATACTCTTCTCCCACGCCTTTGATCCTGAACAGGTCCGAGTGATTGGTCCACTCGAGGATAAGCTTTCCGGGTATACCCGATGCGCCGCTGATCTGTTTTCTCCCGGCTGGGGTTGCACCTTTTTTCAGAAGATCGTTCGTCGATATGACTCCCGCCTTCCTGAGCTTTGCGGCATACGCGGCTCCGATTCCTTCGATCATTTCGAGCTTTGCCATATCCACCTCCCTTTAATTAAAAAGAACACGCCTGCAAGTCCCGGTAAATATAGTATCGGGATGACGTCTAAACATTCAAGGACATGTTTAAAGCAATGTCAATATAAATATTGTAATAAAAAACGAGGCCGCTCTCAGGCGGCCTCGTCTCGATTCATTGTCACTGTGTACTGGGCGCTTCGCCGGCGCTTATTTTATATTTTCAATCAGCACCGCCGCGCCCATGCCGCCGCCCACGCACAGGGTCGAGATGCCCCACTGCACGTTCCGCCGCTTCATCTCGTTGATGAGCGATATGATGATCCGGGCGCCGGTGCAACCGACCGGGTGACCGAGCGCAATGCCTGAACCATTCACGTTGACGATCGAGCGGTCAAGGCCGAGGCCGCGCTCGACGGAAAGATACTGCGCGGCAAACGCCTCGTTGCACTCGATGAGACCGATATCGGAAAGCTTCTTGCCGGTCTTTTTAAGCAGCTTCTGCACTGCCGGCACCGGTCCGTATCCCATGAGGTGCGGCTCGCACCCGGCAAAAGCGTTCCCGGCTATCCGCGCCATCGGCTTTTTGCCAAGCTGGTTCGCCTTTTCCATGGACGTGACGATCATGGCGGCCGCGCCGTCGTTCAAACCGGAGGAATTACCGGCAGTGACCGTGCCGGCCTTCCTGTCGAACGCGGGCTTCAACGCCGCCAGGCTCTCCATGGTGATGTCCCTGCGGGCGTGCTCGTCGGTGGTGAACATCTTCGGATCGCCCTTGCGCTGGGGCACCGGCACGGGGATGATTTCGTCCTTGAATTTTCCGCCGTCGATCGCGGCGATCGCCTTCTTGTGGCTCTCGTATGCTACCTGGTCCTGGTCCTGGCGCGATATGTTGTATTTTTTCGCTAAGTTTTCCGCCGTCTGGCCCATGATGAAGGCCTCGCCGAGGAGCTGGCTGCCGGAATGCAGGAGCTCCCACATCGAGTCGGTGAACTCGCCGTGGGTGAGGCGCAGGCCCCACCGCGCGTTGTGGACGACGTAGGGTGCGT
>JAKJGD010000119.1 GCA_022704585.1 Spirochaetota bacterium
GACCCGCCCCTGTTCCTTGGCTATCTCCAGGGAGTGCCGTTCGAGTGGACCTTCCGCCTGATACCGCAGTGGGCTATTGCCTGCGCCATCGTCCTGGTCATTTTTTTCATCTTCGATACGATCATGTACCGGAAAGAAAACCTGCCGGCGCAGCAGGCCGTCTCCGGCGAGAAGTTCGGAATCGAGGGAAAAATCAACCTCGTGCTCATCACCGGGGTGGTTCTCATTGTGTTCTTTCAGGGGCTTCTCATCAAGCAGGTTTCCTGGTGGCCGCGCTTCGGTCCCCAGGAAGGCGGTATGGCGCTGCTGCTGATCCTGTCGCTCATACTGACGCCCTACAAGAGCGACCTGCGCCAGAGGAACGGCTTCACCTTTGCCCCCATCAAGGAGGTTGCGTACCTCTTTGCCGGCATCTTTGCCGCGATGATACCGGCCCTTTACATCCTGGAGCACAAGGGCGCGGCCCTGGGCATCACCCAGCCCTGGCAGTTCTTCTGGGCGGCCGGCAGCCTCTCCTCGTTCCTTGACAACGCGCCGACGTACCTGACCTTCCTGTCGCTGGCCAAGGGACTTAATCTTTCAAGGGATATTATTCTTAACGACGGGGGCCACGTTTCCACGATGGTGCTTACCGCGATATCGTGCGGGGCCGTGTTCATGGGCGCCAACAGTTACATCGGGAACGGCCCGAACTTCATGGTCAAGTCCATAGCAGAGGAACAGGGGGTCAAGATGCCGAGCTTCTTCGGGTACATGGTGTACTCGATCGCGATCCTGATCCCGACATTTATACTGATCACGTTTATCTTCTTCATGTGATCGAGTAGGCGGGGTCACGTGACCTCGCCTATCTTCGTTTAAGGATCACCACGGTCGCATCATCGTCGGGCGCATAGCCGCCGAGCGCGCGCCTGATCTCCGCCAATATCTCAGCCGGGTGCGAACACCCGTTCTTTGTGAGCATGGAGACAAGTCCCTCCGCGCCGAACATGTCTTTCTCCGGCGTGCGCCGTCCTCCGATCGCATCCCTCCTCCACGCGTTCACCACGCCGTCCGTGTAAAGGAGCACAACGTCTCCCGGTCCCATCGACAGTGACTGGTCGTTAACCCGCCCCCGTATATCCAGGTACAGGCCGAGCCACACGCCGTCCGTTTCATGTGACTCCACCGAACCGTCCGCCGCGCGATAGATGAGGATGTCCTCGTGCAGGCCCGCATAGCGGAAAGTGCCGTCCGGCCGCAGGGCAATCGCCGTCATGGTCATGTAGCGCTCCTCCGACAGCATGCGGAGGTTCTCGTACAGGATGTCGTTGACCAGCTCCAGCAGGCGGTGCGGCTCGATCTCCGGATTGTTCCGGAGCACCGTGCGTATCGTGGTCTGCGCCATCATCATGACCAGGCCGGCCGATACGCCGTGGCCCGACACGTCCCCGATAATCACCCAGTCCGCGCCGGGAAGGTTTATGATATCGTAGTAATCGCCGCCCACGTGCTTCGCGGGGGCCATGTAGACCGCCGCCTCGCACCCCTGTATGCACGGCGCGTGCGGGAGGAGGATCGTCTGTATCTTTTTCGCGAGCTCCATCTCCCCCCAGAGCTCGTCGCGCGCCTCCTTGAGGCTCTCGTTCGCGGCCGTCAGCTCCTCCATGGCCGCGCTGAGCTCCTCGGTCCGCTGTTCCACCTTCAGCTCCAGGTTCTCCGTAAGGTCACGGTCCCTTTTACGGTGCCGCCTGAACGATTCGGCGAGGGCATTGACATGCTCTCCTATGACGCCGATCTCGTCCCGCGTTACGACAGGGAGCTCCACGTCAAAATTTCCGTCCCGCAGATCTTTCAACACCTTTACCGTCAGCCCCATGCCCAGCCGGATGTTCAGCGTGGATTCATATGCGGTGATCAGGATCGTTAACAGCGACAGGGCCGCTATCATGCCGATGTGAAAATTGATGGCGCCGAAGTGCATCAGGCCCGCCTGGGACAGAACGAACAGGTATCCGAATATCACGACGGGTATTATTGTAACAGAGATGATGATGAGCATCGTCCGGGAATAGAGGCTCCGGTAACGCCGCATGACCCCGGCCGTGACATGGCCGAGCTGCCTGTTCTCCGCCAGCAGCCGGGTGACCGCGTTCTCGCTTGAAAAATAGAAGATGGTGTAGGAAACCGGCACAATGAGAATCATGACGAGGAGATATTCGATGTCTCCGAACATGCCGGTTTTAATCAGCACATAGAGGGCGGTCATCGTGATGCCGGCCACCCACCGTACGACTACCATCACGCCCTCGAAGAGCGGAATGTACAGGAGCCTGTTCCGCGCCCGCTCGAGCTTTTCCGTTCGAACGGCTTCGGGCCCGGCGAAAACCGCTCCCAATACCGGCCAGACCCAGAGAAACCGGGCGGCCAGGCCCGCCACGAGCACGATGGGCGCAACCATTGCCGAACCGGCAACTATGATCATGACGTCAGGGCCCCGGTACGAGCCGATTATCACTACAAAATAAACGGCGAGCGGTGCGACGAACAGATACATGTATGCTTCGAGCTTTAGCGTCAGCCGGATAAAAAATGAAATGCGTTCAGTCATTATCTTTCCCCGGAAGTCTCTCGCGAAAACAGGGGCCGGCAGATACGCCGCACGCTCGACCCAATGAAACAGTCAAACCGGCTGTTGATATTATTGCAATGATTTTTTGTTTGAATGGCAAAAACAGGGCCCGCATCCGGCGCATAATCATCCGTAATTATCTTTACAAAAAACAGGAGCCGTGACATTCTCGGCACTTGATCGGCCGGGCAGACGTCACCCGCCCGGTCGAATTTTCTGCGCAAGGGAACCCGTATAATGAAGAGAGCATACATCTCGGCTGCAGCGTTGCTGCTGGCCCTGTCGCCGGTTTTCGCCCGTCCTCCTGACGCCGAGGGCTGGAGGCTTAAAAGAAACATGAACGGCATCAGGGTGTACATCCGCAAGGTCCCCGGTTCCGACCTCAAGGAATTCAAGGCCGTGGCCGAGCTGAAGACCGGTATTGCATCGGTCATCAAGCTCATGGAAGACACGGACTCATACCCCCAATGGTTCCCCGGGATCCGCGAGAGCAGGGTGCTAAAAATGCTCGGCCCGCGCGAGCTCGTGCTTTACCAGATGATGAACCTCCCCGCTCCCGCCGATGACCGCGATTGCGTGCTGAAAGTCGTGTTTACATGCGACAGGGCACTGAGCACCGCCGCGTTCACCATCTCCAGCATGTGGGACTACATACCGGAAAAAGACGGCGTCATCCGCGTCAGGATGATATGCGGAACCTGGACGTTTGTGCCCGATTCGGCCAGAGGCATCGTCACAGTTACGTACCGGATGCACAGCGAACCGGGCGGCTCACTTCCCCACTGGATGGCCAATGCGGCCGTGGTGAACCGGCCCTTCAATGTCATAAAGAACATGCGTAAAATGCTCGAGAAGCCGGTCTACCGCGATGCGAAGTTGAGCGAGCTGCGCCTGCTCAGGTGACATACGCCACTGATAGCGTCCCGATCGCTGCGGCATCAGGCCATGCGGGGAAATTTTGTTATTTACAACATTCCCGTTATATGGAAGAATCATCTCCATAAGCTTAATCATCGTAATACCGGCAGGGCTGCCGCGAATAGCGCGGGAAAGGCGGAACCGTCCTGTCGTTGTTTTGAACCGGCAGATTTCTGGAAAACTCCGGCAATAGAGTTTTTCAGAACCGGTTTTGCGAGGTGAATTCGTAAAACCGTACGTTTTTCTCGGCAAACGCCTCGATAAACGAGGATACATCCCTGTATGCATGGCACTTTGCTGAATTTCAGCAAAGTGCTGATAAATATCAACGCAGAACGGAGGTATAGATGAAATCACTAAAAGCCGCGGTATTCATTGCGCTCATCGCAGGATTCGCGTTCCCGGCCCTGCCCCAGACCGCCGGGGAAAGGGGCACGCAGCTGATGAAGCGCAATGACGATCAGCCGATCTTCCAGAAGGTCAAGGGCGAGTCGGAGCTCAAAATATACGGCAGCACCGGCGAGCTGCGCTTCATGAAAAAACTCGTCATGGCGTCCTACACGGAAAACATTGGGACACAGGACCAGAAGGAAAATTACATCTGCTACTTCCTTGCGCCGCCGGACGATAACGGCAATTCCTACCTCATGTACAACTTCAAGACCATGCCGGACATCAAGTATGTTTATCTGAAGGGGATACGCAAGGCCAAGAAGGTGACCGGCGCGGACAAGAAGCTCAGCTTTTTCGGCAGCGACTTCACCAACGGCGACATCGGCAAGCCGGACTTCACCGAATGTACGTACAGGATGCTCAGCGAAGAACAGCTCCTGTTCAAGGGAAAGAAGTTCGATTGCTTCGTGGTCGAGAGCCTTCCGAAAACGCCGGAAATCATGCGGGAGACCGGATACGGGAGGAAGGTGACCTACATAGAGAAAAAGACGCTCCTCACCCTGAAGATCGAATATTTCGACGAGAACAAGATCAAGCTCAAGGAGCTGACCCTGCTCTCTTTTATCACCAGGGACAACGTCCAGGGGAAGAGGGTGTATTACACCACCGGCCTGGAGATGAAGAACGTGCGCCGGGGAACGCGAACGGAGCTCCTCTTCAGGAACATGAATTTCGAGGAAGACGCAAGGATCACCCCGGGCATCTTCTCGGTCGAGTACCTTACCAGAAAGTGGTGGTGAGAACAGGCGGCCCCTGGCGGGCGGTCTCATTAAATAATTATTTTTACCGGAGGACATTCATGAAACATTACCCGGCAATCGCGCTTACACTGGCCACCGCGGCACTGGTCGGCTGCCTGGCAAGCCTGGAAAACTATCCAAAGGAAAAATGCGCCGCCCTTCCTAACGACAGCGTGGTGAAGGCAATCCATGACAACTGTATCAGCTGCCACAAGAAGGACTTCACGACCAGGCAGGACATCTGCGTCAGAAAGAACATGATCATCGACGCAGTCAGGACCTACCGGATGCCGAAGATGGGCAAGCTCTACCCCCACTACTTCAAGACCATCACGGAGTGGAAATAACGCAAAGGCCTCTGCGGATTAACACGGATTGTCCGGTTGGATGAATATGACGATTCGTGTTAATCCCTGGTGTTGCGCAATATGCGATTACAAAATTATTGGCGCAGAAAGTTCGGGGAATGCAGAGAGAGCCAGGAATGACCGCCAATGAACAATAACGGTCTTGTACGGAATATCGCGGATGTCCGGCAGTAAGTTAAGTCGAATGTTAATAACCCGGAAAATTTGCAGCCAAAACTGAATAAATTGGGTTGGATTTCCTACTTTAAGCATACTCCTGCCGAAAGCCGCTCTCATTTCCCTTCCCTGCGTTCTTTGTGTTCTCTGGCATCAAACATTCATATTCATCGTGCATCACTATATTTTCCCCTGGAACACGAATTTGAATTTGCCATCTTCGCTGATATTGGATAATTTATTCTAATACAGCCGGAGGAAATTAGCATGACCACACGAAGCATATCGAATGTATTCCGGGGGCGGCCGACGATCGAAGGAGCGGGCGTGCGCCTGAACCGCGTGTTCGGCTTCAGCGAGGTGCCGATCTTCGATCCCTTTCTGCTCCTGGACGACTTCTCCTCGAAAAATCCCGACGACTACCGTCCCGGGTTCCCCTGGCACCCGCACCGCGGCATCGAGACCATGACATACATCATGACGGGCGCGATGAGGCACGAGGACAGCCTGGGCAACAGCGGCGTCATCGGAAGCGGGGACGCGCAATGGATGGCGGCCGGATGCGGAATCATTCACTCCGAGATGCCCGGTCAGGAGACCGGCCCCCTGGCGGGCCTTCAGCTCTGGGTGAACCTCCCCGCGAAGATCAAGATGAGCGCACCGAAGTACCGCGACATCAGGAGCGAAACCGTGCCAGAAGCGGTGATCGGCGCGGGCGTGCGCGTGAAGATCATCGCAGGCGAGCTGGCCGGGGTGCGGGGACCGGTCAGAGACGTTTCCGTGGACCCGCTCTACATGGACATCACCGTGCCGGCAGAAGCCGAGATTGCCCTGCCCGTCACGCGGGGCCACACGGCTTTCGCCTACGTTATCGGGGGAGAGGGCCTGTTCTGGCCCGGAAGCTATCCAATCGGCGGAGGGAACCTGGCGCTGTTCAGCGACGGCAGTGAAATTGCAGTGCGTGCCGGGTCCTCCCCGCTCCGGTTTATCCTGGTTTCCGGCAGGCCGATCGGCGAGCCGGTCGCGTGGCAGGGACCGATAGTGATGAACACCGACGAAGAGCTCCGTGTGGCGTTCGAGGAATATCGCAACGGCACTTTCCTGAATCATATGAAGCAAAAGTAACCGGCGTTCTTTCCGGCCCGGAGAAGCTACTTCATCCTCGACCCGAAGAACCGGAATGAGCTCTCAAGCAGCCGTGCTTCCTCCGGCGTGAGGCCTCCCCGTTCCACCAGGCCCCGAAAGATCACCTGGGCCCTCCCGTTGTCCTCCCATGAGCCGCTTTTTTGAAAAAGGCGGTCGAGTTCGGCAATGAGGGATTCCGGGTCCGCGGCCGATGCCGGCTCCGGTACAAGTCCCGCGGAATAGAAGCCGCACAGGATAATGGCAGCGGCATGGGATATATTCAGAGAGCCGGCGGTGCCC
>JAKJGD010000120.1 GCA_022704585.1 Spirochaetota bacterium
GCCCGCCGCCCTGCGATATGACCTGCCGGTGCACAATTGCCGCGCCGTTGGAGAATGCGAGCTCTGTCGTCTTCTCTTCTGTTCCCTCTCCGGCCTCGGTTTTCTCCACCGGGTTCCCGGCTGACTTAAATTGGTGGTTGTAGTATTCATCCAGACTTTCGCAGCCCTCTTCCGGCGCCCGCAGCCTGCTCAAGAAACCGTCGAACGCGTACCCGGTAACGTCGCGATACGTCACCCGGGCCCATCTCCCTTCAATCCCCCCGACGTTGAAAAGCGTGCCCGCCGGTTCTCCTTCCATCGTTACCAGCGCACCGCAGGGCGCGAACGCCAGCACCTTCGCTTTCATGTCCGCCTTTTCCCTGATGTTGAGCCCGGATCCGGAAAGCACGACCAGCAGGTCATCCTTCGCGTATCTTTGCGCAGCGCCGGCAGGTCCGTTGAAAAGAAATAATAATACAAATGCCTGAAATAATATTATTATTCTCATTCTTGAAACATCCACTATTCACTATTCACTGTCATTTCCTCGCTTCCCACTGCTTGCGCTGGCCCTGCACCGTGTAGTAGCCCTTGATCAGGCTGCCGCTCTGGAAATATTCGCCGTAGTACTGCTGGGTGAAATAGGCGTTCGCGCCGACCCGCTTCAGCTCCTGGGGCGTAGTCACAGAACGGATGAAATAGATTTTGCCTCCGCCGATCCTTACACCCTTCAGGTACTCGGTCGCGCCCCTGCCCCATCCCGGAAACCGGATCGATCCGTACACGGCGCCGCCGGACGCGCGGAGCGAAAGGTACCCGTGGTTCCCCGCTGCGTTGACCACGTAATCGCCGATATAATCCCTGAGCCCCGGCTGCCATGCGGCCAGCCCCGTTCCCTCGTCCGGGCCGCCCACGATCTCGATGAAGGCGATGCCCTTCATTGAAACCGCTGACAGCTTCCTCTCTTCAGTGGCGCTGTCAAGCGCCGCTTTTCTGGTCGCATGGTTCGCGGGGTCCCTGGAATAGATGACCACCGGCCCGGCTATGATTAGGGAGCGGGCCCGGTAGAAGTTCCCTGCCGTATCCTTGACAAGCACGTTCTGCCGGGCGGAAACGGTCATAATGAGCACGATCACGAGCGCAAGCGCCATTCCTCCCAGGACAGGCAGGAGAATCGTGAATATTCTTCTTTTCATTTGTGAGGTTTGGTCTTGTTCTATCATGGATACAGTATCCACGGCCTGACTGAAAAATCAAGCAACAAAACAGGTGCGGCAATACCACGACACGCCAACGGTCCGGCGTCCGGCCGTCACCTGCAGCCGGCGCCATGCAGAGATATCCCGGGATGCGTTACTGCACCACGATATTGACCAGCTTGCCCGGAACGACGATCACCTTTTTGACGCTTTTCCCTTCGAGGTCGGCCTTCACTTTTTCATGGCCGCGGGCCATCTTTTCCATCTCGTCCTTCGTGATGCCTGCCGCTACCATCTCCTTGCCGCGGATTTTACCGTTCACCTGGAACACGATCTCGATCTCGTCGCGCTTCGCCAGCGCCTCGCTGTAGCCGGGCCAGGCAAGATCGTGGAGCGATGTTCTGTTGCCCAGGGACTCCCAGAGCTCGGCCGCTACATGCGGTATGAAGGGCGAGAGCATGGGCAGGAGCCTGCCGAAGACCTCGGAGAGGACAAGCTTTCCTTCCGGCGTCGCGTACTCAGCATCGCCGACCAGGTAGAGGGCGTTGACAAGCTCCATCATCCGGGCGATGGCCGTGTTGTACTGCATACGCTCCTGTATGTCGTAGGTCACCGACTTCACGGTGAGGTGGAGCTCGCGCCGTATCTTCTGGAGCGCGGGGGAGAGGGGCGCCCCTTCCGGCAGGATGTCCGCGGTGTAAAGCGCGCCGAATTTATTCACGAAGCGCCAGATGCGGCCGATAAAGCGGAAGCACCCTTCCACTCCCTTGTCCGACCATTCAAGCTGCTTGTGGGGCGGTGCGGTAAAGAGCATGAAGAGCCGCACCGTGTCAGCGCCGTATCTCTCGATTATGGCGTCCGGGTCCACCACGTTCCCCTTCGACTTGCTCATCTTGGCGCCGTCCTTGATGACCATGCCCTGGGTGAGGAGCCGCGTGAAGGGCTCGCTCGACGTGAGCAGGCCCATGTCGTGCATCACCATGGAAAAGAAGCGCGCGTAGAGCAGGTGCAGCACCGCGTGCTCGATGCCGCCGATGTACTGGTCGACCGGCATCCAGTATTCCACTTCGCCCCTGTCGAAGATTTCCTTCGAGTCGGGGGACGTGAACTTCGCGTAGTACCAGGAGGAGTCCACGAAGGTGTCCATGGTGTCGGTCTCGCGCCGCGCCGTACCGCCGCATTTCGGGCAGGTGGCGTTTTTATAGGAGTCCATCTGCGTGAGCGGCGACTTGGAATCGCCCTTGAAGTCCACGTCGACCGGCAGCACCACGGGAAGGTCCTTCTCGTGAACCGGCACCGTGCCGCACTTGTCGCAGTAGATGATCGGGATGGGACAGCCCCAGTAGCGCTGGCGGGAGATGAGCCAGTCGCGGATGCGGAAGTTCACCTCGCGCGTGCCGAAGCCCTGTGACTCGGCAAAATCAGAAATCTTCTCGATCGCATCATAGTTGCCCATCCCGTCAAACTGCGCTGAATGGACGTTGATTCCTTCCTCCACGTATGCGTCCGTCATCGCGTTCACGTCGATGGGAGCCTTGGGGTTGTCGATGACGAGCTTTATCGGGATGCCGTACTTTTTCGCGAACGCGAAGTCGCGCGTGTCGTGCGCCGGCACGGCCATGATCGCGCCCGTGCCGTAATCCATGAGGACGAAGTTGCCGATGAACAGCGGCACCTTGTCGCCGTTGAACGGGTTGATGATCTTCAGGCCGGTGTCCACGCCCTCCTTTTCCTTGTCGTCTGAGATGCGGTCGAACATTGACTGGTTCTTGAACCGGTCGATGAAGTCACGCACCGTGGGGTCTTTTATCCGATCCAGGAGCGGGTGCTCAGGCGCGATGACCATGAAGGTGACCCCGTACACGGTGTCGGGCCGCGTGGTGTAGATGGGAAAATCTTCGCCGCTGTCCAGTTTGAAGTTGATCTTGAGGCCCGTCGAGCGCCCGATCCAGTTCTTCTGCATGGTGAGCACCTGCTCCGGCCAGTGCCCGGCAAGCTCCTCGTGCCCGGCGAGCAGGCGGTCTGCGTAATCGGTGATCTTGAAAAACCACTGCTCGAGCTCCTTCTGGGTCACCTCGTTTTCGCATCGCCAGCAGATGCCGCCCTCCGCCTGCTCGTTGGCCAGGACCGTCTGGCACGAATCGCACCAGTTCACCGGCGCTTTCTTCTTGTAGGCCAGGCCCTTCTCGTACATCTTCAGGAACATCCACTGGTTCCACCGGTAGTATTCGGGCCGGTACGTTGCGACTTCCCTTGTCCAGTCGTAGGAAAAGCCGATCCTTTTGAGCTGCTTCTTCATGTTACTGATGTTTTCCGAGGTCCATTTAAAGGGCGGGATGTTGTTTTTAATGGCGGCGTTCTCCGCCGGGAGACCGAAGGAGTCCCAACCCATCGGGTGGAACACGTTGAAGCCCTTCATCTTTAAAAAGCGCGACACCAGGTCGCCGATGGTATAGTTGCGCACGTGCCCCATGTGGAGCCTTCCGGAGGGATACGGAAACATCTCCAGGACGTAGTATTTTTTCTTCGACGGGTCTTTCGTGCTCAGGAAGGCCTTCGTTTCCTCCCAGCGCTTCTGCCATTTCAGCTCGATTTCATGAAACCCGTATTCCTTTTCTTTCTCAGCCATCGTAAACCTCGGATAGGATAATGTTACCTGTCGTGGAACTGCCGGCGGGTCCCGCCGCCGTTCAATCAGCCGACCTTAAAAAATGAGCGAAGAGGCATTTTGTCAAGATTATTTTGGAGCACCGCAGGAGGCCCTGTCCCGTACCGGGTGCGGGACGGGAACCGATCCTACAGGCTGTTTGCCTTGAGGATGGTGATAACGTCTTCGTTGGATTGTGAATTGATAATGCTGTCCTTGACCCTCTCTTTCTTGAGAATGGCCATGATGTTGGACAGGAGGCGCAGGTATTCCTTGTGCTGTTTCTCTCCTGCCGCCACCAGGATTACCAGGTGAACCGGCTCTCCGTCCATGGAATCGAAATCGATGCCCGCCCGGGAAATGCCTATGGCGAAGGCCATCTCGTTGATCGAGCCAATCTTGGCGTGAGGGATGGCTATTCCGAACCCGATGCCCGTGCTCATGATCTCCTCCCTCTCCTTGAGGGCTTTGACCAGGCTCTGGATATCACCGCAGACCTCGCTGTCCTTGAAGACCAGGGCGAGCTCCTCTATTGCCTTGTACTTGTTGGTAGCCTCAAGTACCTTGATATATTCCGCTTGCGTGTATTCGGTCACTGTCGCCATGTAAACACCTCACCCCGTTCTCTGGCTATCATAGAGCGGGGCATGCTGCAGTCTGTCAATGATTAATTGGCCGGACCCCGGCTGCACCGGCCCCGGTCGCGGTCATGCGACATGCTCATCCCACGATTCCAGCAACGCGCGCTCCTCGTCCGTGGCGTGACTCGCCAGGTCGAAACCCCGTCCCAGGGGAAGCCGGTTCGTTCGTGCCATATCGCCGAAGCGCTCCATGACCGCCTCATACGTATTGTTCCTGAACTCGGCCGGTATTTCATAGCCGCTTCCCACCAGGCCCATCGCGCGCGCGTTGTTCAGCAAATCACCCTGGAACCAGGAATCGGCCAGCTCTATCATGGCCCGCGCGCGTTCCTCGATCGAACCGAACCTGATGCAGCGCCACCCGTACTCGGTCACGACGTAATCCATTTTGTTTCGCGGCACACCCACCGCGTTCCGGAGGACCGGCAGGATGTTGCTTGAGCGCGGCTCGCCAGCAGCTCCGGAGGCAGAGGATCGATTTACCGCCGGGGCTTTTCATGGCGGACTCCTGGAACTCGAACTGCCCGCCCATGCCCGTGTACTGCACGAACCTTCCGTCGGAGAAAAAGCCCTCTGACGATGCCTGGGAAAAGAGGTCCATCTGCAGGGTGCTGTTTATGCCGTGGAATTTTGGCAGCAGGGCAATATAGTCCCTGTTGTTGGTCTCATGTACCTCGGTCATCCATATGTCCGGGTTCCCGTCCATGAACCGGTAGAGGTCCCTGCCCCCGACGGCAAAGGCCCCGGTGATCAGGGCTCCGTTCGCCCCCCGGCGCGTGATGACACCCTCTCGTACAAGGTAATGGAAGGCCGGCGATACCAGCTCGGAATAGCCGCTCAGGTCAGAGCGCCCTTTTTTCACCAGCCAGCAGGCGACCGCGTCCGCCATCTGTCCTATCCCGATCTGGAGAGTGGCTCCGTCGTCGACGATGTCGGCCACGTAGCTCCCGATGGCGTGTTCCAGCACGGTAAGGGGCTGGTGGGGCATTATAAAAAGGGGTTCATCGCTCCGTACCACGCAATCCACTAGGGACTCGGGTATATCTGCGTTGCCGGGTGAATACGGCATGTTTTCGTTCTCGAGCAGCATCACCATGCCGCCATTTTTCTTCACATCACGTATCCCCCGGAGCATGACGTCTACGTTCGTGCCGCAGTTGAATATGTCCCCGCGCCGTGACGCCTTCATCACGATCATGTTAAGCCCGCGGCCCATTGCCGCCTCGTTCACGTCGCGGAAATTGACGCCCAGAAAGTCGTTCTGGATTCCCGGCACCCGGCGGCCAAGCCCGGGCAGGTAATAGTAACTGTGGTATGTGCAATGACGGGGCGCGGGCCTGCCCTCCCGGGCGGCAGCGACGCATTCTTCCAGGTAGGAAAAACCGGTGTAGTGCTCATTGAGGCGGCGGTGAATTGCGGTAAGCGGGTCGGAGCTATCGGCTGACGGCTGGAGCGGTTTTTCAAACGTAAGTGCCGCGAGCACGGAGAGTTCGATTGCCCCCTCGCGCGACAGCCCGGCAAGCGCGTTGAGATACTCGTTGCCTGAGCCGACCCCGATAGGGGACATGGCGAAGACCCTTTTCCCGAGACGGCGCACGGCATGGGCGGCCGCTTCTTGAACAGTATCGCATCGTATCATCGTATACCTCCACGGATATACGGACGCCCTCTGTCATTTCACTTTCAGGCATGAAGTTTTTCAACAATTAATCACCCTCAAGACAAGTGATTAATATGGTGGTGGAATCCGTGACGGGATTGATTGTGGTTTGTTTCCGCTCAGGAAAACCGCGGGTTTCAATTATTACCGATTGTTATAACGTACAAGCGCATATATGAGTGCGGCAGGCCAAAACAGAAGCAGGAGGACGACAAACAAAGGTTTTGAGAACGAGAACTTCCGGCCGGAAGTTTCATCGGCAGCTGCTGTGCGGTCATCAATCATGGTGCGGTCCTTAATATCACCGATGACTTTCCGCTTCAGGTCGTTCCAGCGGTCCATGTTGAGAGGGTTGCCGCAGTACGGGCATACCGGCACCTGCTCCAGAGTTACCGGGAATTTTCCTCCGATTCTGGCCCCGCACCGGTCACAGTTTTCAACCAGCATCATGCCCTGCCTGAGACGGACATCCACGATCAGGTCCGTATCCCTGTCCCATACATAGAACCCGCGGCCGCGGCTGTTGATTGTCAGGAGGGCCCT
>JAKJGD010000121.1 GCA_022704585.1 Spirochaetota bacterium
ATCACCATGTCCCCGCTGTTGGCCACCGCCAGCACCGGGACCCGTATATCGCCAAGCATGCCGGCATAGTCCATGCGCAGGCAGATGTCCACGTCGTTCTTGATGACGGTCCGGCTCATTTCGTACAGGCCCTTTTTCGCGAAGCCGATCAGCAGGTCGGTCTTTTTGCTGAACACCGCGCCGACGATCAGCTCGGCCAGGGCATCCATGTCGTCGCGCCTGAGTATATCGACCAGCACGGGGGACACCGGAAGGACGGACGACGTGGACACGAGCACCATCCCCGCGAGCCCGGTGAGACCGCGGCGGTACGCCTCGAGGCACACGCCCCCTCCCATTGAATGGCCGATCAGCACGCACGAGGGTATGTTCTCGGCCTTCATCACGTCCTCGATGGCGCCGATGAAATCGTCGAGGGTGTGGTCCGTACCGTTGAAGGAAGGGCCGTGTCCCGGGAGGTCCAGTGCGATCGTCTTGCACCGCGTGCCGAAATGCCGCAGCTGGTAGCGAAAGAGCCGGGAATCGCCCACCGCCCCGTGGACAAGGATGATCGCCCTCCCGGGGAAATCCCCCGATTTACGGTATGATACCGTGCCCCAGCGGGCCGTCGTTGTCAGCAGTACTTTTCTCATGCGGGGCTCTCAACCAGTGAACACGATGGCGGCGGGTCCTCATGCGTCAACTTAAAAAATAAAATTCCCGCTTCCGCGGGAATGTGCTATACCGGCCGTGGCCTGGCCGGGGCAGGGCGGCACGCGCCGTGATGGCGGGGCCGCGTTGCAACGAAGCGATCGTTGTTTTTAATGGTGCTCCATCTGGCTTGTCGCCGGCGGATATATGCCCTTGTGTCTTCTGTAAATGGCTATGCCGAAACGAATGCAGCCGCTGATGACGATAAAGCCGCCCATCAGGAGGCCGAGAATGAAAACGACATTATGTATCAGTCCGGGATAATTCCTTACGAAATCCGTTACTATCTTGTCCATGAAAAGGCTCCTTGAACTTTTTGTGCGATACACCGTGCAATGAGTAGGCTAAAATCATGGCTTAATAATGTCAATAAAAAATAGGGAGGCGGATGAAAATTAGCTGCAGCCCCCGCCCGGCAAGCGGGTCACGGCCGGCAGGTAATGCCGTTAAGGACGGTGATGCCGTTCACCCACGAAGTGCTCCAAACCAGCCCCTCCCGGGAATACGCGACGTTGCCGTTCACTGCCCCGGCAAAGAAATAGCCGTTGCAGTAGACCGCGTCCTGGAAGTCGGACGTCACCGTACCGTTGTTGACGTTATTAGTCCACGCGAGGCCGTCGTACGAGAGATATACGACGCCCGAGCCGAACCCGTTCATGTTGCCCACTGCCACGAACCGGTCCCTGCCGTAAGTGATGCCGTTTATGCTCATGAAGTCATTACCGATGACAAAGTCCTCGGTCCAGGCCAGCCCGTCAGCCGAGACCGCCGCCATGCCGCCTACCCCCACAGCGACAAAGATCCCGTTTCCGTATGCCACGTCGTTGAGGGTAGTGGACGAAGCCTGCCTCAGGTTTCCCGACCAGAGAATGCCGTCGGCCGACACCACGACGAGACAGTCGCCGACCTGGGAGCCCACCGCCACGAACAGGCCGTTGCCGTACGTGACGCCGTACAGGGACCCGTTGAACCTGTTGTCCAGGTTGCTGTTTGCCCAGGCCAGGCCGTCCAGGGAGGTATAGGCCATGGCCTCGCCGTCGTTGTTGCTGCCCACCACCACGTATCGCCCGTTGGCATACACGCCGTCGTACAGCTCGCCCGGGTCCGAAGGGCCTCCGCCCGTGCTGCCCCTGGCCCAGAGGAGGCCGTCCCGGGACATGTAAAAATTAGATGTTGCGCCGGCGCCGCCCGTCATGAACATGCCGTCGCCGTACACCGCGAAATTCAGCGTTCCAGCCTCGCCCACGGGAACGAGATTCGGGGTCCACATGGTGCCCGTGAGGGACGCGTGGATCGAGTAGTTCCCCAGGGAGTCCCTGCCCACGGCGACAAAGAGCGGGTCCTTGTTGTCATCGAAAAGCGACCCGACCGCGTCCTCGTCCCCGAAGGCGCAGGAGAGCGGCAGCAGGCACGCGCACGCGCACGCCCCCCTGAGGAACCAGAGGGCGATCGGACGCAGGATACGGGCCAGTTCTTTCATGTCAGTACTCCGTGTACCCCGGGTACAGCGTCCGCCAGGTGAGGCCCACGTATACCTGGTGGCCCTCGACATTGTTATGGGACTTTCCCACCGGGGTGTAGCCGATGTTGTACTCGGCGAACAGCCCCATCATGGGCACGATCGTCACTTCGAGTCCCGCGCCGCCGATTATGCCGATCGAAACGAGGTCGACGTTCTTGTCCGGGCCGCCGAGCCTGTTGTCCTTCATTACCGAGTGATAATGGAGCAGGCGCGGCGCGGCGATCGCGTAGAGCTGCCAGAGCTCGTGAAGGAAGTAAACGCCGATCACGCCGCGGAAGCATATGTCCCACGACATCAGGTGGACGCGGTTTTCCCCGTAAAGCAGCGAGCTTGTTTTTTCCTGGATGTCGTCGCCTATAAGGAAGTTCCGGTACGTGAACCGGCTGCCTATATCGAGCCCGTTGCCCCTGCGGTTCTTTTTTTTATAAAAGAAGCAGTCGGCCATGAGTCCCCATGACCTGTTATAGTAGTATTTCAGGTCCCTGTCCATCATGTAAATCATCGTGGGAGCGGCAAACCCGACGCGGAGAAACGGGGAGCAGGACTTCTTCATCCGCTCGTCGTACACTGAATCGGCGCTGTCGGAGGGACTGTAACGCGCGGCTGATGCCGCAATGTCCGAAATGAACCGCACCGGGGGATATGACGCATCCAGGGCCGGGGGAAGCATGAGCTGTGCCACGATTCCAACGGCACACCCGGTGAGAAACAATTTCTTCATATGCGGTTCCATAAAGCCATGCTGTTAATACAAAAACCCTTCATAACGGTCACGTCAAGAAATAATTTTGACCCGGTGCCGGGGTTTTATCGTCATCCGGCGAATGCCCGTGCCAGGCATTACCGGGACTTCTTCCCGCGGTCTCCGCACGTGATATTATAATGAAGAAATAATTATTGACGTATATGGTCAGGCCGATATGCAATCCCCCTGTAAGAGGGCCGGTATGTACGCATTCGAAATAATCGCGGAACGGAGAATACTGGAGGCCATGGATCGGGGCGAGTTCGATAACAACCCCCTGGCAGGCAAGCCGCTCCCGCCCGACGGGCTTGACAACGTCTCACCCGAGCTCAGGATGTCCCTCAAGATACTGAAGAACGCCGGCGTGATACCCGAAGAGCTCGAGCTGCGCAACCAGATAACCTCGATCGAGGCCCTCCTCGCCGCCTGTGTTCAGGAAGAGGAAAAGGTCTCGCTCCGGGTCAGGCTGAACGAGAAACAGCTCCGCTATAACATGCTCATGGAAAAACGGACCGGCAGGGTCTTCCTTCCGGAATACCACGCTAAAATCATGGAAAAACTCGCGTCAAGCTGAGAAACGTCACCGGCATCCGCAGTCCGGCACGGGTCAGTCCGGACGCGTTATCTTCTCCAGCCACGCCAGGCGCGCAAGCGCCTCGTCGAAGGTTGATCCGCACATTTCCTCTGACGGCTTCAGGCCCGCGCACACGGGAGGACGGCCGGGCTCCCCGAACAGGGCGCACCGGTTGTTCGGCGTAAGCTGAACGCACCTGACGCCGGTCGGTTTCCCCCCCGGCATGCCGGGTATGGGAGATGATAGTGACGGCGCAATGCAGCACGCGCCGCATCCGGCCCTGCATTCCATGATCGTCACGAGAAATACTTCCGTATCAGGCCGAGCCTGCCTTTCCTGATGAGACGCATGCCGGAATAACGCATGACCTCGCGTATCCTTTCGCGGTACCCGGGCGCGTAGCAATGGGTCTCGCATTTTTTGCATGACGGCTTAGGGTCATAGGGGCAGATGGCCCGCTTCGAAACGGCGTGAAGCAGGAGCCTGCGGCACTCCCCGCACAAATGAAAATCGCACCCCTCGAGATATATTCCAACGGTACCTCCCGCCGTAACGGGCCCCTTCTCCGCGCTGTCATGCCTGTCCGAACAATAGATGTTTATGAATTCCGCGAGGACTTCCGCGTCTTTTTTGATCGATTTTGTTTTTTCGTCAGGTTTTTCCATGGTTCTATATCCATATTATTGTGCAATGGCGATAACTATCGCTATCGGGATATTCTGACCCCCTGTTATTGGCGATAACTATCGCCATTGGGATGCTCTGACCCCCTGGCCCACCGATAACTATCCCTGAAACGCCAATTGATCCAGGATCGTTTCAAACAGGCTATTGCAGTCATGTACATGCCGGAAATCGAGGATAGCCTCCCTGCTCTGCACGAACTCGGAACCGTCCAGCTCATCCCCGCAGTTGCCGAGAAGGGCACGTACACTATCCGGCGTGGCCTCAAGGTGGAACTGGAGCGCGGCGACACGGTCCTCCCACACGAATCCCTGGTTCCGGCAGGCATTGCTTTCCGCAATGCGGACCCCTCCGGCGGGTATATCGAACGTGTCGCCGTGCCAGTGGAAGGCGTAAAAGCTCGCCGGGAGCGCCCTGCCGGTCGCGCAGGACCCGGCCTCTGCCCCCCGTCGCACCGGAAACCAGCCAATCTCCCGGTGGCGGTTCCGGCTGACCCGGGCCCCCAGCACGTCGGCGATCAGCTGCGCGCCGAGGCAGATGCCGAGAATGAGCTTACCCTCGCGAATCGACCGTTCGATGAGCTTCTTCTCCGCGGCAAGCCACGGATATGCCGCCTCGTCGTTCGCGCCCATGGGACCGCCCATCACTGCCAGCAGGTCAAAGTCATCGGTGCCCGGGAGCTCCTCGCCGTCGAACACCCTGGTGCGTTCAAGCGTCAGCCCTCTGTCACGCGCGATGATCGCGAGATGCGCCGGCCCCTCAAACGGCACGTGCTGCAGGCACTGGATCTTCATGAAGGATATCTCCCCTTATACCGATAACTATCTCCCGGACCGGGACCTCTTTCCCGGCTTTCGCCATGGCCCGTTCCAGAATCGTGTTCACACCGCCGCAGCAGGGAACCTCCATGCGGGCGACGGTGATCGAACCGATGTCGTGCATGGTCAGGATTGCCGCAAGCTTGTCAATATATTCTTCTATATAAGGATCGAGCTTGGGACAGAACATGACCACGATGCGGTCTGCGAGCAGGTCGCGATGAAAATCGCCGTACGCGAAGGGCACGCAGTCGGCTGCGAGCAGTATGTCCGCGTTGTCAAAATAGGGCGCTGCCGGGTTCAGGAGCTTGAGCTGGACCGGCCACTGTCGCAGGCTGGAACCGATGCGGGCGCCGCCAACCGCTCCCTTTTTTTCGGGGAGGTCGCGCATGTCGCGTGCCGCGGACCCGGGGCAACCGCACGCCATCGCGGGCGCGGGCTCCTCGTACACCGGGACCGGGATCCCCTTGTCCTGCAAAAATTCGATTGCCTCGCGCAGATACTTCATCTCGCCATGGTCTTTCAGGTGGTGCAGGTGCGCCTTGATGACATTAGGCCCGTGCTTCGCCACGTTCTCCATGACACGCCGCTCGTCATACGGCTCTGCAGGCGCCCAGCCCGTCGCAGAACAGGTCGCTCACCAGCCGCACTTTGCCGTCTATGACCTGGAGCGCTCCTTCCGGGCAGTCGGGCACGCACAGCCCGCAGCCGTTACACCTGTCCTCGTCTATCGTGATGATGCTTCGTTTCATGGTTTCCTCCTTTTGGTGCATGTTCCCTGCCCTGCGTATCGCACCCTGTCCCCTGTAAGAGGGGGGGGTGGGAGGGGGTCGCCCCCCTCCCCGGGGATTGGTCCGGGGCCCGGTGCAGGGCCCCGGTGATGCATGTTCAGTAATGAATATAACACCTGCCCGTATTCAGCGCATTGACCCAGGTCAAGAGAAAGCCGATTTTTCATGATCCGATTCCAGTAAAAAGATTGAGTTTTTAGCATAATCATTTAATTTTTGTAAATGTGATGCTGAACGTTGAATCATCACGGGGGAATGAATGATACAGATGACCTGGAAAAAGTATCTCGCCGGCGCAGGCGCGCTCGTCCTGCTCGCCGTTATCGCGTTCGTGCCGCACGGCATTCTCGACCAGACGTCGAAGCCGGCCTTCTGCAACCTCTGCCACCCGATGCACGCCGAGTACGAGGTATGGTTCCTCACCGGCCTGCACCGCGGGATCAAATGCGTCGACTGCCATCTCCCCAACGACAATGAAGTGAACCACCTGGTCTGGAAAGGGATCGACGGGACCAAGGACGTGGTTTCCTTTTTCAGCGGGGCGTATCCGGACAGTATCACCGCCACCGCTCACGCGAAAACGGTCATACAGCAAAACTGCATACGCTGTCATAATGAAATGGTGTCCCGCATCAGCACCGACGGCAGGGACTGCTGGTCCTGCCATCGGCGCGTCCAGCATAATCTCAACGAATTCAGCTTTAGAGAACAATAACAGGAGAAAGAGAGTCATGAAAAAGTACGGGATTGTTATCCTCATAGCCGTCATTGCCGCCGGCGTGTTCGCCGGGTGCGGGCCGTCGGAGCC
>JAKJGD010000122.1 GCA_022704585.1 Spirochaetota bacterium
ACATGACGGTGTTGTCCGTGGACGAGGAAGCGGTATTGCTGTTTCCCGCAAGGTCCTGTACCAGGCTGGCGGCAATCGAAGGGATTACCGTGCCGGATGACGCTGACATTGCCGCGCTCAGGCTCCATGTGATGTTGTCCGAAGTGGTGAGGGACCACGTTACGCCGGTCGCGGTTCCTCCCTAAGCAATGTCCGCAGTGTTAAAGGTTGCGGGATTTATCTCCTCGCTGAAGTCGACTGTAAAGAGGATGGGGGAGCTGGAGGTCGGATCGGCCTGCGCCACTTCCTGATCTACGGTAACCGTCGGAGGGGTCGCGTCATAGGTCACGCTATTGTCCGTCGACGTAGAGGCAAACGTCGTGTTGCCCAGCAGGTCCTGCGCCGCGCCAGCCGCCATGGCGGGAACGATCGTCCCGTCGCCGGTGACCGCGGTCGCCTCGATAGTCCACGTGATGTTGTCCGACGTTGTGGGTGTCGCCCAGGTTACTCCCGTAGCGGTCCCGGTCTGGGTCATGTCCGTTTCGTCGAACGTTGCGGGATCAATCGGATCGCTGAATACCACGGTATATGCGACCGGCGCGGCATTGGCGGGGTCCGGCTGCGCCACATCCTGGTCAATGGTAACGTTTATAGCAGCACCCAGCATGAATCCGTAACTTCCATATACCGAAAGAAGGGAGTCCTCTTTCGACTCGTATTCCAGTGAGGACTGTTTACAGGAAACCAGCGAAAGCAACACCGCGCTTGCTGCGATAAAAAGTATAAAAGAATTCTTCATGCGAACCCGCTCCAATAAACTACTTCTATAAATTTAATATCTTATCACATTATAAATGGGGAAAAATAATTTTATAATTACCGTTTTTTTGATTAATTGAGCGAATCATGACGATATCATATGGAAATGTCAGGTTTATCCCGGTTTGGTGCTGTTCCGGTGGGTCAATGTTTGATCGTGTTACGCAGTCGGGAAAAGGGGACGGTGGTTGCCCCATGCGCGCAATTATACTTCATTTGTGTGCGCAACCGGTGAATGTACGGGGCCGTTACGATCCGTATATGAACCAAATTGTTTCCAGAAAAGTCCCCGCATGTTCGCGGGACAGCCTGACCCGTTATTTTTTTGACAGAAACTCAATCACTTTCGCGACAATGTTCTCGGCCGTGAACCCAAACTTCGCCGCGACTGCTTTCGCCGGGCCGGACGCACCAAAGGTCTCCATCGTGATGTAGAGGGCATGCGGGCCGGCGTACCGGTCCCAGCCCATGCGTATGCCGGCCTCGACCACGCATTTCGGCGTGCCGTGGGCCACCACCTCCATCCGGTACGCGGCGGTCTGCGCGTCGAAAAGCTCCCAGCAGGGGAGGGACACCACGCGGGCGCGGACCCCTTTTCCCTTCAGCTCTTCGGCCGCGGCGACCGAGATGTGCACCTCGGAGCCAGTCGCGAGCAGCACGATGTCCGGCTTGCCCTCGCATTCCCTGATGACGTAGCCCCCTTTGTGGAGCATGTCGGCCCCGCGGCCCGGCTCGCGCGCGATGATCGGCAGGTCCTGCCTGGTGAGCGAGAGCATGGTGGGCCCGTCCGTGCGCGCCAGCGCGGCAAGCCAGGCCTCTTTCGTCTCTTCCGCGTCCGCCGGACGAATCACGTGGAGGTTGGGAATGGCGCGCGCTGAGGCGATATGCTCAACCGGCTGGTGCGTGGGCCCGTCCTCGCCCACGAAGACGGAGTCGTGGGTGAACACGTATACCGTGTGCAGGTCCGCGAGGGCCGCCAGCCGCACCGACGGCCGCATGTAGTCCAGGAATGCAAGGAATGTGGCCGAGAAGGGAACGAGCCCGCCGTAGTAGGCCATGCCGTTCTGGATGGCGCCCATCGCGTGCTCGCGTATGCCGAAATGGATGTTCCTGCCGATGGTTCCCTTTCCCGATTCACTGAAGCCCTTGACGAAGGACTTGTTGCTCGGGCCCAGGTCGGCCGATCCGCCCGCGAGGTTGGGCAGCTCCCTGTACAGGGCCTCCAGTATCTTCCCGCCCGCGGAGCGCGTGGCCACCGCTTTGGCCGGGTCGAACGAGGGGAGCTTTCCCCTCAGCTCGTTCATATCCGGGGCAGAGAAAAACTTCTTCCAGCGGGCGAGTGCGTCGCCCTGGAATGACGCCTTGAAGCTTTTCTTCCACGCGTTGTGCATCCTCTTGAGCTTCTTCTTTCTCGCCGCGAAGATGTCGTACACGGCCTGGGGCACGCAGAAGGTGTCGTCCGGCGAGCAGCCGATGTTCCTCTTGGTCGCGGCAACCTCGTCGATGCCCAGCGGCGCGCCATGCGACTCTTCCGAACCCTCGAGTTTGGGGCTTCCCTTCGCGATCCTGGTCCTGGCGATGATTATGCAGGGCCTGTCCGCAACCTTCTGCGCCTTTTTAATCGCCTTCTCGATCGCGGCATAGTCGTGACCGTCGGTCTTCTGCACGTGCCACCCGTACGCGGCGAAGCGCCTGGCCACGTCCTCGGAAAAGGCGAGGTCCGTGCTTCCCTCGATCGTGATGTCGTTCGAATCGTAAAGATAGATCAGCTTTTTCAGTCCCCAGTGCCCGGCCAGCGACGCCGCCTCGGAGGAGATTCCCTCCATCAGGTCGCCGTCGCTTACGATGGCGTAAATGTAATGGTCGATGACCGTGTTGTCGGGTGTGTTGAATTCCGCGGCGACCAGGTCCCGTGCCACCGCCAGGCCGATGCCGTTGGCGAAACCCTGGCCCAGCGGGCCGGTCGTGGTCTCGACGCCGGGCGTAAGACCGAACTCCGGGTGGCCGGGCGTTTTGCCGCCGAGCTGGCGGAAATTTTTAATGTCGTCGAGCGTGAGAGCGTAGCCGCTGAAATGCAGCATGGAGTAGAGGAGCATGGAGCCGTGGCCGGCCGACAGGACGAAGCGGTCGCGGTTCGGCCAGGCAGGGTCTGCCGGGTCATGTTTCAGGAATTTCGTCCAGAGCACCGCCGCGATGTCGGCGCATCCCATGGGCATGCCGGGATGGCCGGAGTTGGCTTTCTGGATTGCATCCATGGAAAGGGTCCTTATCGCGGTGGCAATGAGCTTCAGGTCTTCGTTCGTGACGGGCATGGCGGTATCCTCGATGGTTCTTTAACCATAGTAGACCGGTTTTCAGGGACAAAAAGAGTTACTATGGGATAATGATTGCGGTATTAATATTTTATTATGTCTCCAGTTGCAAGTAATTTTATACCGGATGAGGTCAATTTTAACCATTTTATCAGGCTGAGGCATGAAAAAAGGGTGTATTAAAGGGAAGATGATTTTAGAATTTGACCAGGCGATAACTATCGCCAATTCTACGGAAGATGGGCTCTGACCCCTTTTATAATGCGGGGTCAGAGCATGCTCATCTCAAACATCCTTCATCCCGGAATATGACCAGAATATGAAATACAAGATTATGCCAACCCTCCTTATTGCGTCTCTGCTTGCCGGCGCTATTGGCCTGTCGCTCCTTCCGGCGAGGGGAAATGCTCAGGCCGCCCGGCTCGCTTTCAACGCGGACGGGAGCATCAAGATACTTCAGATCACCGATATCCACTGGAAAGACGGCGGCACAAGCGACATGAAGAGCCTGGCCCTGGTCAGGGAGCTTGTCGAAAAAGAGGACCCGGATGTGCTGGTGTTCACCGGGGACATCGTGTATGGGAAAAAATGCCCCAATCCGAAAGAGGGGCTTGACAGGATTATCGCCATTCCCATCGAGCGCAACATTCCCTGGACTTTCACCCCGGGCAACCATGACGGTCACGGGCCCCTGAGCAAGAAAGAGATTGTCGATTATCTAAAGAGCAGGCCACTCTGTCTTATAAACGGCTCCGTTATCTGCGCGGACGGCGTGTCGCACATGGTCCCCGTTTACAGTACGGACAGGAGCAGGGTGACGGCGGCTCTCTTCCTGTTTGACAGCACCGGTGACGGCACGAGGACCAACACATACATCACCGCCGACATTTCGAAGGCCCAGGTCGACTGGTATGAAAAAGAGGGCGGCGGCCTGAACGCGGTCGCCTTTATGCATAAGCCCGCAGCGGAATTTTTCAGTACGTGTAAATATACAAAGCTCGGCGGTTGCCTGCGTCTCGTGCTCCCGTATAATAAAACCGAATCCGCGCTCATCAGGGCTTTCACCCGGTCCGGCACCATGCGCGCCGTTTTTTGCGGTCATCTTCACGTGAACAGCCTGCTGCTCGACGCGGGCGGGGTCACGCTCGGGTTTACCCGCTCCGCCGGGTACAACGCGTTCGGGTTCCCCTGGGTACCCCGCGGCGGAAGGGTGATCCTCCTGACCGGTGGAGGGCGCGGCATCGAAACATGGGAAGCGACGGAATGACAGGTTGGATTGATGACCACGCCCGTTCAATTACGGGCCACGGCGTCGCTTGTTGACCTAAATAAGAGCTGTTTCCCGTTCCCGTATAAAAATCCATTGCCATAATACCCGCCCTGTCCCGTTATGGCAGCATACACAAAAAGGCGGCAACAATGATTCTCCGGAAATTCAAAGACCTGGGCCTGTCGGATATAACCATCGAACAACTGCGGAAAAAGGGGTTCGAAGAGCCGACGGAGATCCAGGAAAAAACCATCCCGGTCATGCTCTCGGAAGACCTCGATATCATCGGGCAGGCGCAGACCGGCACCGGCAAGACCGCAGCGTTCGGGCTCCCGCTCCTCGAGATGCTGCGGGAAAACGCGAAGACCATCCAGGCCCTCGTTCTCGTGCCCACCAGGGAGCTCGCGATCCAGGTGTCGGAAGAGATAAACTCCTTCAAGGGGAACAGGAAATTACAGATCATTCCCGTGTACGGCGGACAGTCCATGTCCGACCAGCTTGTGCGGCTGCGGAAAGGGGTGGACATCGTCGTTGGCACGCCGGGGCGGGTGTTCGACCACATCAGGAGAAAAAGTATCGTCCTCGGCGAGGTGTCCTTCGTGGTCCTGGACGAGGCTGACGAGATGCTGAACATGGGCTTCATTGAAGAAGTTGAGGACATACTCAAAAATACGAACCCGGGCAGGAGGACCCTCCTTTTCTCGGCGACCATGCCCGCCCGCGTCATGGAGGTCGCGAAGCGGCACATGCGCGAGTACCGGTTGATCGCCCTGAAAAAGGACCGGCTCACCGTGGACCTGACCGACCAGATCTATTTCGAGGTCGCGCCGTCCGACAGGCTCGAGACCCTGTGCCGGATCATCGACATGGAAAAAGAATTCTACGGGCTGGTATTCTGCCGCACCAAGGTGGAGGTCGACGGGCTGGCAGGCAGGCTTATCGACCGCGGATATGCTGCGGACGGCATACACGGCGACCTGTCGCAGTTCCAGAGGGAGCGTATCCTGGACAAGTTCAGGAAGCGGCAGATCACGATTCTTGCCGCGACCGACGTGGCCGCCCGGGGGATCGACGTCGTGGACCTTACCCATGTCATCAATTTTTCCCTGCCGCAGAACGCCGACTCCTACATTCACCGGATCGGCAGGACCGGCAGGGCCGGGAAAAAGGGCGTCGCGGTCACCTTCATCAGCCCGGACGAGAACCGGTACCTCATGTACATCGCCAAATTCACGAAGACGGCGATACGGAAGGAAAAAATACCGCGCGCGTCGGAAATTGTCATGGCCAAGCAGACCAGGATCAGGGAGGACCTGGACGAGATCATACGGAACATGGCGCACGAGAAGTACGTCAGGACGGCCCATCTTATGCTCAAGGGAAACGATCCGGCCGACGTTGTCGCCGCCCTCCTGAAATATTCGCTGGACGACGAGCTCAACGAATCGAAATATACCGACATCCGTGAATACAAGGAGGCATCGGTCGACACCAGGGGGACCGCCAGGCTTTTCGTTTCCCTGGGCAAGAAAGACGGCATAAATCCCAGGAAGCTCCTGAAGCTCATAAACAACCAGGCGAAAGTGCCTGCAGGAAAAATCAGCGAGATCAAGGTGATGAACAGTTACTCGTTTCTCACCGCGCCCTTCAAGGAGGCTGAAATCATTCTGCGTGCATTCAAGGAAACGAAAGGCGAAACGAAGCCTATCGTTAAAAGGGCGGATGAATCGAAAAAGAAGAGCGGCAAGAAGCAGGTAAAAAAGAAGAAATAAACACCGGTTCGCGTGAGCCATTCTGCAGGGCACGCTTATTTCCGATCCATATTCTGCTTGCCATTCCTGTAATTGGCGGCATACTTGTTCATGGAGGAAGACCATGAAACGCCACCTGCTTCCCGTACTCGTCGCCCTGCTGGCCGGTATCATGCTGCCGGGTTTCATCGCCCTGGATGACCTCGGCGCCGACCTGTCGAAGATCGACTTCGATGCAAAAAAGTACGCCATCCGGGAGAGACCCATCTCGTTCACCGCGAAGAGAAAAAAGCTCACGCTGGAATATATTCGGAAGAACTACAACGCCCTTGCCGGCGATATCGACCTAGTGCCGAAGCTCGTCGTGGTGCACTGGACCTCGTGCGGGACCTTCGAGGACGCCTTTAACTATTTCAACCGGGAGACCCTCCAGCCGGACCGGGGAGACATCAGGAGAGGCGG
>JAKJGD010000123.1 GCA_022704585.1 Spirochaetota bacterium
CCTTCCATGTGTCGAGAACCGCGAAGTGGGAAACTCCTGAATCAAACCAGACGTCAAGGATGTCGAACTCCTTCACGAAGGTGTCGTTGCCACAGGTGCATGTTGTGCCGGCCGGTATCAGGTCTTTGATCGGGTCGGTGAACCAGGAGTCTATACCTTTTTTCCTTGATATGTCTGCAAAGAGCTTCACGCTTTCCGCGGACATCATGTTCGTGCCGCACGCTTCACAGCGGAACGATGGGATGGGAACGCCCCACGACCGCTGGCGCGACAGGCACCAGTCAGGCCGGGACTCCACCATGCCCAGAAACCGGGATTGGCCCCATGCGGGAATCCATTCTGTTTTTGCGACGTTTTCTATTCCTTTTTTCCTGAGGTCATTATGGTCGATGCTCAGGAACCACTGCTCCGTGGCGCGGTAGATGAGCGGCTTCTTGCAGCGCCAGCAGTGTGGATAGGAGTGTTCGATTATTTCCGATTTGATCAGGACATTTTTTTCTTTCAGGAGATCGACGATCCGATCATTGGCGTCAAACACGTTGATGCCCTTCATCTCCTTGTAATCGTCGGTGAAGCGGCCGTATTCGTCCACGGGACAATATACGTCCAGGCCGTACTCGAGCCCGACGATGTAGTCCTCGTGCCCGTGGCCCGGTGCAGTGTGCACGATGCCGGTGCCCGCGTCGAGGGTAACATGCGTGCCGAAGATGACCTTGGACTCGCGATCTATAAAGGGATGGTAGACTTTCAGCTTCCTGACGTCTTCCATCGGGATTTCAATCTCGCCGTCTTTGTCCCTTCCGACGGCGCTCTCGATCTGCATGATCAGTCCCTTGGCGACGATGTAGTATTCGTTGCCGAACTTCACAGCCGAGTACTGGAATTCGGGATGAAAGCTCACCGCGAGGTTCGCCGGCAGGGTCCAGGGCGTCGTCGTCCATATCACGACATAGGTATTGTTCGAGTCAACGCCCGGGACTTTCATTGTTGCCGGGTCTACCTTGAATTTGACGAAGATCGCCGGCGACGCGTGGTTCGCGTATTCCACCTCGGCTTCCGCCAGCGCCGTTACGCACGTAGGGCACCAGTAAATCGGCTTCTTGCTCCGGTAGATGTAACCCTTCTCGAGGATTTTACCGAATACCTCGACAATTGTGGCCTCGTAGTCGGGGGTCATGGTCTTGTAGGGGTTCTTGTAGTCGCCGAAAACGCCGAGCCGCTTGAATTCCTCCATCTGTATCTTGACGAACTTATCGGCGAACACGCGGCAGAGATCGCGGATCTTTTCCTTCGGCATGGTTTCGGCTTTCACGCCCAGCTCTCGCGTGACGTTGTGCTCGATGGGAAGGCCGTGGCAGTCCCAGCCCGGTACATAGGGAGCCTTGAAGCCCATCATGGTCTTATGCTTAACGATGATATCTTTTAGTATCTTGTTCAGGGCATGGCCCATGTGAAGGTGCCCGTTGGCATACGGGGGGCCGTCGTGCAGGATGTAGAGCTTCTGCCCGGCGCGAGATTCCTGTATCTTATCGTAGATTTCTTCCTTTTCCCATAATTTAAGCATTTCCGGCTCCCGCTGGGGCAGGTTTGCCTTCATGGGAAAATCGGTGGTTGGAAGATTGACGGTTTTCGAATAGTCCATATCAGCCTCAATGACCGGATTTTTCACGGTTGCACGTGCCTGAAAAACCGGTATTTATAAAGAAAATAATAAACAGAGACGCCGGGGGCGAGGTGTTTTGTCAATGTTTTTTTATCCGCCCGGAACGGCTGCGAATACTATCATTGTTCCGCACAGTCAATCTCCAGATCATTAAACATTTTCTCAAGCTCCTTTCGGAGATCGGTCTGGTCCCAGGTGCTGACCCTCCTGCCCTGCTTCGTGGTAAAGGCGCTGCCGTTGTAATACGCGACCGCCCAGAAGGGCGTGCCGGCGCAGGCAAAATAGCGCGCCGCGATCGATCCGGTAATCACAATGGGATGCCAGGGGTCTACCAGATTATATACCTCCTTCGTGGGAAGCCCGACATAGTTCCTGATGGATGAAAAAAGCTTCATGTCGGTCAGTGACGTGTCTGTCAGTGCCGAGCGCGTATCGAAATCACCGGTCAGACGGCGCCACAACCGGCCGCTGCGGTCGGAAATCGTTTCAACCTTCAATGGGCTCCCTTCGTGCCGTGCGAACGAGAATTCCGCGCTGAACTTTTCCCATGTGTAGCCGTCCTGATTCTGGTGGCTGGACCAGAGGATTATTTTCTGGTCAAGCTCAGGCAGCATGAGGAGCGACCGGTCGTTCAGATTGGCAAGGTCTGCAGGGTCGGCCGCCGGGTTTGCGAGCATGAAGCGCCGTCCCAGTCCGTTTTCATCGTCCAGGATAATGTACACGCCGAACCAGGCATCCTTGAACCTGGAGGTCGGGTCGATGAAATTGGTGACGTCCTGTAAGCAGGGGCTGGAAACCTTCTCGTAGCTGCCGACCGTATACACATTATATGCCCTGATCATGACCGTGCCGTCTGAAATGTCACGGAGCATGGTGTCGAATTTAATCATGAAAGGCTTTTCGTATATCCCGGCAGGGACCCCGGCGAGCCTGACATGGATGCCGAGCTTCTTCAGGTCAACATTCCTGACAAGCCGGGCCAGATCTGCGGCGCTGCAGGATACAAAAATGAGCAGAAGCATGATCAACGGAACTTTTTTTATTCGCATAATTACTCCTTGTTTTGATGGTGTCAGAACCGGATGCCCGATTCCCGTTCCAGCCTGTTTTGAATCGCCCGGCGCAGATCGTCGCGGCCGGCGCAAATTATGACCAGGCGTTTCGCCCTGGTGAGGCCCGTGTAAAGTATTTCCTTGGTAAGGAGAAAATCGGTCATGCCCTCCGGCAGTACAAGGAGCACGCCGCCGTACTCCGAGCCCTGGCTTTTGTGCACGGTGATGGCAAAGGAAGGCTCAAAGGGCGGAAGGCCCTCGACCGGATACGATGCGAAACCGTCGAACCGGCTGAACACCCCGCTGTATCTGCCGTCACCGCCTTTCATGATCACTCCCACGTCGCCGTTGAACAGGGACCGGTCGTAATCGTTCCTGGTAATAATGATGGGGGCGCCGCCGAATATTCCGCCCGTTCCCGCCGGGTCGAGCGACATGCCGATCCTGCCGATCAGGTGCCGGTTGATGCCTGACGTTCCCGCCGGGCCGGAGCGGACCGGGCTCAGTATTCGCGCCTCGTCAAGCCGCATGAAGAGGGCGTGAAGCGGTGCGTTCCCTTCTGCGCCTGAAGGAAGTGCCGCTGCAGCGTCCGAGACGATCTCCCGGTAGGACGGAAGCGAGGAAGCGGCGGCTTCATAATACCGGCCGGCCCACGCGTCGAGGACTCCGTGGAGCCCTTGTAGAAATGTGGTGCCGGCACTGGCGGGGTCGATAAGCCAGACACCGCATTCCGGAAAGCCCCTTCGCAGGTCCAGCTCGGGGATGTCCCCAGCAACCGACCCGTCCTGCTCATTGATGCGTGACGCGATGGCAGTGATGCTTTTTTCGGAGCGGTAGCTGTCGGCGAGGATGACGACGCGGTCCTCAAGCGGTCCACCGTCGCCGCCCGGAGCAGCTGGCAGCATCGCTTCGTCCATGTCAGGAAAAATCCTCTTGATGACGGAAGCGGCTCCGGTACTGTAGCATGCCGTACGGTTCTCGGAAATCAGATCTGACAGGACCGCCCCGGCTTCGACCGACGGGAGCTGATTGCGGTCACCCAGCATGACGACGCCCGCGCCATTTTCGACCGCATCGAGGAGCCTGCTCAGGAGGAGGATGTCGATCATCGACGCCTCGTCTATGATTATGAGATCGGCCGGCACCCTGTTGTAGGCGTTGTGCATGAAATCGTTTCGTGACGGGCTGAACTTGAGGAGGCGGTGCAGCGTCTCCCCCTGGATCGATGCGAGGGAGATGTCCTCTTCGCCCGGCGCCTCAAGGGAAGCGATGCCCCGGCGCACTGCCTCCGCCAGCTTCTGCGCGGCCCGGCCGGTGGGCGCCGTGATTCTCATGCGCTCAGCCGGAATGCCCATGCGAACCATCATCCGCAGGAGGTTGATGACGATAAAAGTTTTCCCGGTGCCCGGCCCGCCCGATACAAGGATGAAATTGTTCAGTGCCGGCAGGAGGATGCCGAGCCGCTGCCCGGCGTTCAGAAGGGCGGGGGAGCCGTTTACCAGCACGGGCTTAATACTGAGAATGGCGCCAGCTGCAGCTGCCAGTATATCGGGGTTTTCCGGAAGGCGTGTTTTCCGGGATAGAATGCCGGTCAGGGCACGCTTGAGGGATTGTTCGGCAGCGTAGTATTTCTGGAAATACAGATAGCGGTTTGTGCCGTCAGTGACCAGTATCAGGGGCTTGTACGACTCGCGCGGATCGTCGAATAGAGCCGGGCCGGCCGGGTCTTTTTCATAGATCAGCCCGGCAAACGCGCCCATTCCATCCAGTATCGACCGTATTGCCCGGGCTGTTCTGTCGCCGGCCACCTGCTCTAATTTTTTTTTGAGGGATTCAGGAGAAAGCCTCAGGCATACGCTCCCCTCGTAGAGAGACATGAACATGGCGATAAGGAGCAGGTGCAGTTCCGTTTCGCGGGTGCCGGATAGCGCCACCAGGTCGCGGATGGTCAGGTAATCGATCATCTGAAGATTGAGCTGCTCGACCGCGGTCTCATACACGGAGCGCAGCTCGGCAGGGTCCGTGTTGGAGATCACAGAACAATCGATCAGGAGTTGGGGGGATATATCGTCCACATGCTGTATCCTTGCCGATAGTCAGGGCCGATTCACGATGAACTGGATCGAACAGGCCAATGATCTACGGGTCTTTTTCTTTATGTCAACATATAAAGAAATTTTTCTTGCATAAATAGGGGAATGTGCATTTATACGAATACCGATGGTCAGGCACGACCGCCGCGCGGCGGCCGCGCTCCATTTCCGTATTCTGTGAGGTTGTCATGAAAAAAGTTGCAGTCATTGGAACCGGGCTCATGGGAACCGACATTGCCTTTACCTCGGCAGTCGCCGGCTTCGAGGTACTGCTGTACGACAAAGATCGCGGGAGGAGCGACACGGCTCTGGGCCGCATACGGGAACGTCTGGAGCGATATGTGGAGTCCGACAGGATTGACCGGAGCAAAGAAAAAGACATGGTGAAGCACGTCGCGGTGTGCGGCTCGCTTGAGGAAACCGCCGATGCCCTGATCGTCATCGAATGCGTGACAGAGGACCTCGCGGTCAAGCAGGCCGTGTTCAGCGAGCTGGACCGGGCATGCCGGGCGGACGCAGTACTTGCCACCAATACATCCTCCATATCTATCACCGAGATAGCCGCAGCCACGAAACGGCCCGAGTCGGTCATCGGACTCCATTTTCTTAACCCGGCGCATGTTATGAAGCTTGTCGAGATCATTCCCGGCATAACGACGACCCGGGAAACGGTAGAGGTGGCCAAGACCTTTGTGAAGAAGCTCGGCAAGATACATGTCGAGTCAAAGGACTACCCGGGCTTCCTGTTGAACCGGATGCTCGTGCCGCTCATCAACGAAGCGATTTACCTTCTGTATGAGGGTGCCGGAACCGCCGAATCGATCGACCGCGTCATGAAAGCAGGCCTCAATTTCCCCATGGGCCCCCTTGCCCTTGCTGACCTGATAGGCCTGGACGTCCTTCTCGCCGTGATCGAAGAAATGCATCGCGGTTATTCCGATTCCAAGTATCGGCCCTGTCCGCTGCTGAAAAAATATGTGGCTGCCGGCTACCTGGGCAAGAAATCGGGGCGGGGCTTCTACATATATAACGATTGATCTTCTCTGCACCGTGCGGCGTAATTCACCGGACCCGGTCACAATACTGTAAAGCCATGAAACATTATTCAATAATTTTACTGGTGTGTGTTTTATTCGCCGGTGCCGGATGCAGCGTGAGAGTGCCGGAGAGATCAATATCGGCGTTGCCGGATACTGATAGCCGGAGCCATGCGTCCGGAGATTCCAGGGAGGAGTGTCTTCAATCGATCAGGCGGGCGCGCAGCGACGCCCGGTACGGGACTTACCGCATGTACGTGTTCGGCGGGGAACGGTACGATGCGCGCTTTTCGGGGTTCCTGAAGGAATATATGCGGACTACATATAATATCGAGCTCATCGTCCTGGGCGAGAATGACCGTGGCCGGGACAAGTGCTACAGCAACGAGATGGATAAAATAATCTTCACTACGTTCGGACCGGATATCCTGGCCCGGGCCGAACAGGAGACGCGGGAGCTTCTTGATACCGGGAGATGAACTCCGGCTTCGCGCCGAAATTCCACGAACGGGGGTATTACATGAAAACGGATCTTTTATTCCTCGTGGCTTCTTTTCTGGTCTGTGCCCTCCTGTTCCAGTGCGGCAAAGAGGGCAATTCACAAGTTTCAGGAGGTGCTGATGTGGGATCAATTAATGTAACCAGTACTGCCTTCGGTGATGGGGCGATGATCCCGAAGAAGTACACCTGCGATGCTCAAAACATTTCGCCGCAGATTGCCTGGACCGGCGTGCCGGCGGG
>JAKJGD010000124.1 GCA_022704585.1 Spirochaetota bacterium
CAGGTCCCGTCACTGCTCATCACCACGGCGACCGGTATCATCGTGACGCGGGCCGTGTCGCAGGAAAACATGGGCAAGGACATGGCGAACCAGCTCGGGTCCCAGCCGCGGGCCCTCCTGATAACCGCCGCGACCCTGGGCGTCGCGATCATCATACCGGGGTTCCCGAAGATCGCCCTGCTCATTCTCTCGCTGGGGCTTGGAGCGCTGGGATATGTGCTCATCCAGTCACAGGGCGAGGAGCGGCAGAAGGTCGAGAAGAAGGAGAAGGAAGCGGCCCTCAAGGAGCACAAGCCGGAAGAGGTGACGCAGCTCGTGCAGGTGGACCCGCTCGAGGTCGAGATCGGGTACAACCTGATACCGCTCGTGGACCCGGAGCAGGGCGGGACGCTCCTGGAACGGATCACCAACATACGGAGGCGGAGCGCGCTGGACATGGGGCTCATCGTCCCGCCGATACGGATCAGGGACAACATGGAGCTGGCGCCCGAGGCTTACTCGATCCTGATCAAGGGCGTGGACGTGGGGCGCGGCTCGCTGCAGGTAGACAAGCTCATGGCCATGGATTCGGGCGAGGTGACGGAGAAAATCGACGGGCAGGAGTTCACGGAGCCGGTCTTCGGCCTGAAGGCCATCTGGATAAAGACCGATGCGCGGGACCTGGCGGAGAGCAGGGGGTACACCGTCGTGGACTGCCCGACCATCATCGCGACGCACCTGACCGAGATCATCAAGCGTCACGCGGACGAAATACTGGGACGCCAGGAGGTGCAGAAGCTCATCGACACCGTGAAGGAGGACTACCCGGCGGTGGTGAACGAGCTGCTTGACGAGCACAAGATGACGCTGGGAGATATCCAGAAGGTGCTCCAGGGCCTGCTCCGCGAGCGCGTCTCGGTCAGGAACATAGTGACCATACTGGAGACCCTCTCCAGCTACGTGGGTTATTCGAAGGACACTACTTTCCTGACCGAATACGTGCGCATCGCGCTGGCGCGCCAGATCACGAAGGATTACACCGACCAGACCGGCACGCTGTCGGTCATCACGGTCGACCCGGAGATAGAGACGATCATACGCAACTCGATACACGAGGATCCGATAGAGGGTCCGGTACTGGCCATGGACCCGACGACGCACCAGACAGTTGTGTCCGCGCTGCTCGACGCGTTCCGGAACTCCAAGAACAAGGGGCACGTGCCGGTATACCTGGTCGCGCCGCAGATACGGCGGGTCACTTTCACGCTGCTTGAGCGCGAGGTGCCGTCGCCGGTGGTGCTGTCGTATAACGAGATATCGAGCACGATAAAGGTGAACGTGGTGGTGTCCGCGCTGTTGTCGAGCGCGGCGTGAGATAATCGATCCTGATAGGTCCGCAAGCGCTTGCGGACCTATCAGGGGGTATGATACATGAAGATTTTACGATAGGAGTGTGTGCCATGAGATACATAAAAATCAGGGGCAACAATTACAACGAGGTCATGATGAAGCTCAAGATGGAATACGGCGACGACGCCATTCCCATCAGTCATAAATTCGTGAAGGAGGGGGGGCTCTTCAACTCGAAGCTCTTTGCGAAGGAAGTGGTGGAGCTCACCGCAGCGGTGCAGGAGCGAAAGTCCAGGGGCGGACTGCTCGGCGAGAAGAAGAAGATCGATTTCACGGTGGACGACAGCGGCAACAGGCCGGCCGCCGGCGACCTGAAAGGCGGGTTCCGGGATATTATGGACCGGATCGCCTCGAACGGCGCCGCCGCCTCGTCGCGGGAGCAGGCCCAGCCGAGGCCGACGGGCCCCGCGTTCAATGAGAAGCTCAACGAGGTCTATTCCGGCATTGCCGAGCACAAGGCAGCGTCAACGGGCGGCGAGCGAAAGGCATCGCCTGATCCGGTACGGGCCGCGCCTCCGGCGGACGAGGAGACAAGGCCTAAGGCCAGGACCTTCGAGGAGCCGCCGGCGGCCGCCGCTCCTGACGGGCGCGTGGAAAAGGAGCTGGAAGAGATCAAGCGCGCGATATACAAGATCACGACGAGCCGGCCGGGAACGGGCGAGCAGGTTTCCGGCGACGACGCCAACATCCGGCCTTTCCGCCAGGTCCTGAGAAGCAACGATTTCGACGACGAGCAATGCTCGGCCATTATAACCGAGGTGAAAAACTCCATCAGCAAGGATGATTTGAAGGACAGGTACAAGATAGAGAAGAGCCTGAAGGATTTATTGAAGAGCAGGATAGTCACGACCGGGCCGATCAAAAGCGGGAACAAGAAAAAGATCGTCATGTTCATAGGGCCGACGGGTGTCGGGAAGACGACCACGATGGCAAAGCTCGGGGCGATAAACTCCCTCAGGGAGGGGCATTCGGTGGCGTTTGTCACGATCGATAACTACCGCATAGCCGCCACCGAGCAGCTGAAGAAATATGCCGAGATCATGAACATACCGGTGTACGCGGTCAACAGCCAGAAGGAGTTCAGGGAAATCGTGTCTGCCGAGAAGGCCGACATCATCATGGTCGACACTTCCGGCCGGAGCCACCGCAATGACCTGAAAATATCGGAGATCAAGAGCTTCGCGGAATCCGTGGAGTACGACTGTGAAAAGGTCCTCTGCGTCAGCGCTAACACGAAAAAAAGCGATCTGAACGATGTTTTCAGGGCATTTGACACGATCCATTACAACAGTATAATCATAACAAAAGTTGACGAGACGTCATATATCGGCAATGTCATTGATATAGCCGATAAGTATAACAAGCCGATCTCATATTACACGAACGGGCAGGAAGTGCCCAACGACATCGTTATCGCGGAACCTGATAAGATAGTTGACATGATGATCGGGAATGTTTATAATTAATATCTGCAAGAGTGAAGAAGGAGGCCCATGGTGGATCAGGCGGCAAACTTAAGAAGACTGGTGCTCGAAACGGACGCCAAGAAGCAGAAAAAGACGAAAACCATCGCCATCACCAGCGGTAAAGGCGGGGTTGGGAAAACGAGCGTGGCGGTGAGCCTCTCGATTGCTCTTGCGCAGGGAGGCGGCTCGGTGACCCTGCTTGACGCGGACCTCGGGCTTGCCAACATCAACGTTATCCTGGGAATCATTCCCAAGTACAACCTCTACCATGTCATCAAGGGTCAGAAAAAGCTCAAGGACATCGTGATAGAGGTCCCTGAAGGGATCAAGATCATAGCCGGCGCATCGGGCTTCCACCAGCTGGCGAATCTCGACCCCAAACAGCGGAACGAGTTCATAGGGGCCGTGGCCGAGCTTGACCAGGACGACTTCATGATCATTGATACGGGCGCGGGAGTCTCCCAGAACGTGCTCTCGTTCGTCATGGCTGCCGACGAGATCATCGTCGTCACGACGCCGGAGCCAACGGCCATCACGGACGCCTACGGCATCATCAAGTCGATAGCCGCGCAGTCGCCCGACAAGATCATCAAGATCATAGTCAACCGGGTGCAGTCCGTGGCGGAAGGGAACCGGGTGGCGCAACGGGTAATCAACATCGCCGGGCAGTTCCTGAATATAAAGGTTGAAAATCTGGGCTTTATTTTTGATGATATCTACGTGCCCAAGTCGGTGCGTAATCAGAAGCCGTTCTTCGTCAGCTATCCGAAATCCAAGGCTTCCGGATGCATCGCGATCATAGCGGACCGCGTCAGCAACAAGACGGCCGGGACGGCGAAGGGCAGCGGCCTCGCATCGTTCGTCAAGAAGCTGTTCGTTTCTCACGACATGGAAGAGGGTGAAGAGTAGAAGAAGACGGGATGGACACTATCACTGCGGGGCGCCGGGGCGCCAGTAACACGGAGGATACCGGGGAAGCGGTATGATAAGCATCAGGAGCATTTCCCTTGAGTATAAGACAACGATGATCTTCGCGGTCATCGCGCTCGTCCTTTCCCTCGTTACCGGCTTTGCCACGGGGGTCAGGTGGGGCGTTGTGCTGCTGCGCTCGGTGATCCTGTGTGCCGTGTTCGCGGGTATCGGGTTCGGCATATGCATGATCGTGCGGAAGTTCGTCCCGGAGGTATACCAGTTCCTCGCGATGATGGCGGGGATACGACAGGCGGCCGATGCCGGTGATCAGGAGATCGGCCTGACGGAAACGGGGACCGATGATAACGCCGGAGGGGAACCGTTCGCGGTTGAAGGCGGAGCGGAGGGCGTTGGGCCGGCCGCCGGGGCATCGCCGGGAGAGTTCACCGAGCTGGAAAAGGAGGGCCTGGCCCACTATTCCACCGCCTCCGGGGGGACCTCGGTGAATACCGGCAGCGGCAAGCTTGGCAAGCATATTCTGGAAAAAGAAAAGATGGCGAAATACGAGCCGAAGATCATGGCTCAGGCTGTTCGAACCATGATGAGCAAGGATAGAGAATAACATCCGGGAAACAGGTATGAATAATAATAAATTTAAAGAACTGGATGCAATCGGCGAAGACAAGCTGTGGGAAAAGTTCATCAAGTCGAGCGACCAGGAGATACGCGATTACTTCGTCGTCAAGTACGCGCCGCTGGTGAAATACGTTGCCGGCAAGATCTCGATGGGCATGCCGTCCAATATTGAGTTCGACGACCTGGTGTCCTACGGCATATTCGGCCTCATTGACGCGATTACCAAGTTCGATCCTGACCGGGGCATCAAATTCAAGACCTACGCCATGACCAGGATCAGGGGCGCCATCTTTGACGAGCTCCGGTCCATTGACTGGATCCCGCGCTCGATCCGGCAGAAAGCGAAGCAGGTCGAGCTGGTCATTTCCGAGCTTGAGAACAAGCTGGGGCGCACCGTCGAGGACGAGGAGATTGCGCGGGAGCTTGGCGTATCGACGGACGAATTCCAGGGGCTTCTCGCCAAACTGTCGGGCACCTCGATGCTCTCCCTCAATGACATCTGGTACCTGGGCGACGACAGCGACGAGCTTTCTATCCTTGAAACGCTCGAAGCCCCGGAAAACATGAATCCGGACGTTTTGATTGAAAAGCAGGAGATTCGCGATTATATTATAGATGCGATTAAACGGCTCCCGGACAAGGAGAAGAAGGTCATCGTGCTTTACTATTACGAGGACCTGACGCTGAAAGAGATCGGCGATGTCCTGGAGGTCACCGAGAGCAGGGTCTCGCAGCTCCATACCAAGGCGATCATGAGGCTGCGCGGCCGTCTCGGCCGTATCAAGTCGAATATCGTCGGGTAAGACCGGCGTGTGGCCGCCCCTTCCCCTGCTCTGACGGAAGGCCGGTCCGCCAGGTACGGAATATTCAGGAACACACAATGGGTAGTATTAAAGATTTTTTAAAGGGCATGGAGGTTGCGGACAACCGCGCGGCCGAGAGCGCCGTCGAGGTGTTCGCCGATTCCGTGCGGCAGGCTCTCGAGCTCGCTTCAAACGAGCTTGGCATTGACGTTACCCTGCTCGACTACCAGATCCTCGAGAAGGGGACCCGCGGTTTCCTGGGGATCGGCCGGTTGCCGTATCACGTGCTGGTCACGCCGCTGGTCGACGCGCGCGAGCACGGCGACCTGCTGGCCCTGGAGCGGAAACTGTCGAAAGAGCACGCCGCGGGTATCGCGAAGGCGGACGTCGACGGCTCGTTCCGCGTACGGGTCACCAGGTCCGGCATCTATCTCACCGTGAACCCGGCGAAAGGGAACGGAGCAGGCGTCACCCTCGACGAGGTGAACAATAAGTTCTACTCGATGAAGATCACCCCGTCGGACCCGGGAAAGATAGAGAAAGAGGTGGCCAAACCATCGGGCAAGCCGGTCAAAATCGGGTCGTGGACGGCCAACCCTGAAAATGACGGGACCATGAGCCTTGAGGTCACCGATGATGAAATGAAGGTATTCGTCCATTTTACGCCTCCCCGTTTTTCCGGCAGGCACATGGAGTACGAAGAGGTCATAGACGCCATGAAGAAGGCCGGCGTGAAGGTGGGGATACGGGAGAAAGAGATCCGGGAGTACCTGGAGAACATTTATTATACGATGCCGCTCCTGGCGGCAGAGGGCGTGCGGACCGTTAACGGCAAGGACGCCTATATCGAGTACAAGGTGCGGGTCGATACCAAGGGCGTTAACTTCGAGGAGGACGAGTCCGGCAAGGTCGACTTCCGGAACCTGGAGCTCCTGGAGAACGTGGTCGTTGGCCAGCTTCTGGCGGTGAAGATCCCCGCCGAGCAGGGAGTGCAGGGGCGCACGGTCACCAACAGGATCATCCCCGCGCGGTCCGGCAAGGACGTCAAGATACAGCACGGGAAGGGCACCATCCTGTCCGAGGACGGTACCGAGCTGACAGCGGAAATCAACGGCCAGGTCACCTTCAAGGCCGGCAGGATAAGCGTCGAGCCAATATACGTGGTAAACGGCGACGTGTCGCTTGAGACCGGGAACATCGTGTTCCTCGGCTCGGTCATAATCGCAGGCAACGTGCAGGACAACTTCGAGGTGAAGGCTGCCGGCAATATCGAGGTGCGCGGCACGGTGCAGAAGGCGTTCCTGGAGGCCGAGGGCGACATCATAGTCTTCCAGGGAATCATCGGGCGCGACGAGGCGAAGATCGA
>JAKJGD010000125.1 GCA_022704585.1 Spirochaetota bacterium
GACCGAGCCGGCGGTGACCCCCCAGTACAGGAGCGGCTCGCCCAGACGGGCAATATCGCTGCCACCGGCAACGTCCGGCTGCGCGATGATGCCCACGCGGTACCCGGCGTCCATCAGCACGCGGCCGATGATCGCTGCGCCGTCACAGGGCGTATCGATGTAGGTGTCACCCGAGACAAGGATGACGTCAAGGCGTTCCCACCCGAGAGAGCGTACTTCGTCCGCGGTCGTTGGAATGAACATGGGCCTGAAGATCCTCGATATATAACAACAATCAGGTATTTACTGCATGCGGCCGTACTGGAGGGATTACTCGGGATCGGGAAATTCCGGCTCTGTTTTTTTAAGAAACGCCGTGATCCCGTGTACGCACTCCCCGGATGCGATGAGGTCAGCCGCGATCATGGTCTCGAACTCCAGCGCATCCCGTAGCTGGATATCGGCCGCCCTCCGGATGACCTCGAGCGCGGACCGAACAGCGCGGGGGCCGTTCTTCGCGATGGATTCCGCAAGGGCAAGCGACTCTTCGAGCGCCCGGCCGGGCGCGCTCACCCGGTCCGTCAGGCCAATTCGAAAGGCCTCCTCGGCTCCAACGCGACGGGCCGTGAGTATCAGGTCCGCCGCGTGCGACCTCCCTATCAGGCGCGACAGGGCCACCCCGCCGCCCCAGTCCGGCATCAGTCCCAGCCGCACTTCCGAAAAACACACCACTGCGGCCGGGTCCATGACGCGCATGTCGCACCGGCTTGCCAGCTCCGCGCCGCCGCCGTAGGCAAGCCCGTTGATCGCAGCAATCAGCGGGACCGGGAGGCTCACCAGGTGATCCACGACGCCCCGAATGTAACGTACAAGCTCCTCGGCTGGCGCGCGGTCCCGCTTCTGCACGGCGCCCATCAGCTCTGACACCTGGGGATTTTCGGGGTTCACGTCGAACCCGGCGCAGAACGCGCTGCCCCCGGCGCCTGTTATGACAACAGCGCGGGGCAGCCGGTCATGAAGCCTTCTCGCGACCGAGTCAAGCGCGGCCCACATTTCCCGGTTGAAGGCGTTCCTCTTCTCCGGCCTGTTGAGCGTGATAACCGCACAGTGGCCCCGATATTCCAGCTCTATGCCGCTTGGCGTCATCGGTGTCTCCACTATTTGTTCTCAGGCATACGGCCTGCCAAAAGCGTCCAGGTGAACGAAGTCCTTCAACTCTTTCCGCGGGGTTGGCTGCTTATCCGGGACAACCGGCTTACCCAGCGGCATGACCACTACGGCCTGATAGCCGTCGGGGACCAAAAGCGCCTTCTTGAGCTCATTGTGATCAAGCGAGCCGACGACAACCGTGCCCAACCCCAGCTCGTGCGCTTTCAGGCAGAGGTTCTGGACCGCGAGCCCCAGGTCAAACATGAACCACTCCGAGAATATGGTCTGCTTCCCTCCCTTAAGGCCGGACACCCCGGTCTTCGCGCATCCGACGATCAGTGCGGATGCCGCCTGGGTGCATTTGACAGCCGGGTTGTTCTCCTCATAGGTTGCGGCCACCTTCGCAATGACGTCCCGGTCCCGGACCACGATAAATTCCCAGACCTGGAAATTGGCCCATGACGGGGCCCAGCGCGCCGCTTCAAGGAGCTGGCGTATCTCCTCGTCAGTGACACGGTAATCGGTGAATTTTCTCTGGCTTCGGCGTTTGAGTATAGCGTCCTGCAGCTCCATGCGGGTCCTCCGGTTGGTGATGGGCCCGGACCGTGCGGGCCTGCTTAATAATGGCGACAGGGGTTAATTAATGCAATCAATTTTTATCGGGATGATACGTCAAAAAAAAATCAACGCAGAGAACGCGGAGAGCTGCATCCATAGAAAAAATGGCAATCAATTCAATGCTTAATATAATCCGGGATGGATCCAGGCGTCGCTGGTACATCGATTGAAGAGCGGCCTTTATCTTTCACCCTGCCGTTTATTCAGAGTTCCCGGGGCAAATTATGCTTGCCAATCAGCGCCAGTCCCTATTCTGGAAGCATGAAACGCTTCAAGCCCATATTCTACTACCTTGCCCTTGCGAACTTCCTGTTCTTCCTGGGAAATTCGCTCTACATACTGTTTCCGGTTTTTCTGAAGAACATGGGCGCGTCCGAGTCCTACATCGGGATCATGAACAACGCGGACAAGATATTCATCATCATCTCTTCAGTCTCCATTGCCTCGCTCATGCAGGGCCGGGACAGGATCAGGATGCTGCGGCTGGGCTATCTCATTCTGCTGGTCGCGTATGCCTCATACCTTCTGATCTCTTCCCTCTCCTGGGCAATCTTGGTGATCCGCGTGCTTCACGGAATCGGGTTCTCCGTGGCGATGATACTCGGCACGACGATCGTGTTCGACATCGTGCCGCTCGAGAACGCGGCCGAGGCGATCGGGATATACGGCATTACCGGCTCCCTGAGCAATGCGATCAGCCCCTTCGTGGGAGAGATGCTCCTGGCCCGCGGCTACCCTCACCAGCTGATATTCCTATTATCGGTTGTGCTCGTCGGGATGAGCATGGCCATCACCTTCATCCTCCCCCGCACCGACCTCCATGATGCCGGCGAGTGCGAGCCGTCGACCAGCGGCTCCCTGCACCTGCTCACGAACCCTAAATATCTCCTCATGACGCTGGCGGGGTTCATCTTCGGGGGCGGGTTCGGCGTCATCATCACCTACCTGCCAAACTTTATTCGTACCACAACCGATTTCAAGTTCTCGATATTCTTCATGACCTATATCGCGGTCCTGATCGTCATCCGGTTTACCTTCATGCGTATCGTCAACCGGTTCAACCGGGTTGCGCTTATCATGCTGGCATTCGCGGTCGGCGCCCTGATGAACCTTTCCATGAACATCCTCTATTCCATGGCCGTTCTCGTTGCGGTCAGCATCATGTACGGCGTGGCCCACGGCATACTTTACCCGGTCCTGAACGCGACGATGGTCGGCCTGGTGGACACCTGCGACCGCGGCAAGGCAAACGCCCTGTTTACCGCCACCTTCAACGGCGGGATGATGGCATTTGCCCTCGGACTTGGCTTCCTGATAGATCACACCGGCAGCTACCGCTCGGCCTTCAATTTCTGCGCGGTGGCCTTTATCGCGGCCGTCCCGCTCCTCTGGGTCGTTCGTTCTCGATACGGCGGCCTCCACCTCGAAAAAAAATAATCTGGCACCCGCCTCCGTGCCGATACAGGTCCTCCTGGTCATGCTCCTGCTCGACAGGCTTATGCAAAAAAAGGAAAAAGAAGCGCTCCCGAAAAAGATGAACATGACCATCGGCGTTTTTTTCAGCGAGGTGGGCACCGGGCTTCATTCGATCCTCTCCCCGGTTCGGACCTCAACCATCTCAGGGGCGATATCTCCCGGGCGTACAGGCTTATCGTGGGCGAATGGCTGGGATACATGAAACACCTGAAGACAAACTACACCTATCTCTACTCGATGGCGGTACGGACAAACCCGTTCAATCCCGATGCCAGGATCGAGGTCGCCGGGCAGGCCGGCACGGCTTCATATATAGATGATCTCAACACCAATCTGAATCACCTCATGGAACTATAAAAAATTCTAATGTTATGTCGCATTACTGCCGATACCTATCCATATATCTTGTATTATTGACAGGGTGACGCCATGACATCTGTAAGAATAATGACCCTCCTTCTGGCACTGGCTTTGCTTCCGGCTGCGGTACATGCGGCTGAAGACGCCAGCTCGCCCCGGTCCCTTGACGCGCTGGCTGACGACGTCAAGTTTCAGAACGGCCTCGGCTTCATCAAGCTGAAGATGTATGACAAGGCGCTGGAAACATTCAACGAATATCTCGAGATTTACTACAATGGAAACCACCGTAACGAGGCCTACAAGTACATTGCGGAGATATACTTCAACAGGCTCGAGTATGCCAGGGCCATCCAGTATTACCGCGCCCTGTACGAGGAATTCAGCAACACAGAACCCGGTGTCGAAGCCTTTTTCAATACCGGCATCTGCTATATGAAAATGGGCTATGACAAGGAAGCATCCGAGGTCTTCAACGAGATAATAGAAAACCACCGGGAATCGGCCTTTCGCCAGCAGGCGGAGCTCCAGCTTGACATGCTGAACATCCTGGGAGAATGAGCCGCCGGGTCCGTACTACCGGACGGTATGAAAAAAATATGTTGTTTTTCTATTGACAAAAAACGCCCTCAATAGAATATGCCATCTTATTTTGCCGTACGCGGTCTTTGAAGTAAACCTGCTTGAGAATTCTCCGTCTCCGGAAAACTGACAACGCCGTGGTTACTAATAATTTGTTAAGAAATTTATAAGTACTGATTAAACAGAGGGATTATATGCCGTTACAAAAAGTGAGAAACATCGGGATCGCCGCCCACATCGACGCGGGCAAAACGACTGTTACGGAGCGGATACTCTTCTTCACCGGGACCACGAGAAAGCTCGGCGAGGTGCATGATGGCGAGGCAACCATGGACTTCATGAAACAGGAGCAGGAGCGGGGCATCACCATCGCCTCGGCCGCCATTTCCTGCACCTGGAACGACCACATGGTCAACATCATCGACACCCCCGGCCACGTCGACTTCACGGTCGAGGTCGAGCGCTCCCTGCGCGTCATCGACGGCATGGTCGCGGTATTCTGCGCCGTCGCCGGCGTCGAGCCCCAGAGCGAGACCGTCTGGAACCAGGCCGACCGCTACCACGTGCCCCGGGTCGCCTTCGTCAACAAGATGGACCGCATCGGCGCCGACTTCTACGAAGTCGTCAGCCAGATGGACAAGTACCTTGACGCCAACCCGGTCCCTTTCCAGGTGCCCATGGGCGTCGAGGACACCTTCGAGGGAGTCATCGACATCATCAGGCAGAAGGCCTTTACTTTCAAGGAGATGGAGCTCATCGAAACCGGGATCCCTGAAGCGTACAAGAAAAAGACCGATGAGATGCGTACCACTCTCATCGAAAAACTGGCTGATTATAATGAAGAGATCATGCAATTATATCTCGACGGCAAGGAGGTCCCGGAAAGCCTCCTCATGAAAGCCGCGCGCGAAGCCACCATCAAGATGCTCATTACCCCGGTCTTCTGCGGCTCCGCGTACAAGAACAAGGGAATGCAGATTCTTCTCGATTCGATCGTGGACTATCTGCCCTCGCCGATCGATATCGGCGCGGTGGTCGGCATGGACATCGATGATCCCGGCAAGTCCCATACCCGTCACCCGTCCCCGAAGGACCCGTTCGCGGCCCTTGTCTTCAAGCTGATCCACGACCCGTACGTCGGCCAGCAGACCTTTATCAGGGTCTATTCCGGCGAGCTGAAGAGCGGCATGCAGGTCCTGAACTCGACCAGGTCAAAGTCCGAGCGGATCGGCCGCATATTGCGTATTCACGCCAAGGAGCGCGAAGAGATTGAAAGCGCCGGTCCCGGCGACATCGTCGCCCTGATCGGGATGAAATTTTCCAAGACCGGAGACACCCTGTGCGATTCCGGTCACCCGCTCCACCTGGAGTCAATATTCATACCGCCTTCAGTCATAGAGATGAAGATATCGCCCCCGGCCAAGAAGGAAGAGGAAAAGCTCGGAGCCGCCCTCAGAAAGCTCTCGATGGAAGACCCCTCCTTCACGGTACGCTTCAACGATGAAACGAACGAGACTATCATCGCCGGAATGGGCGAGCTGCACCTCGAGATCATCATCGACCGGCTCAGCACCGAGTTTGGCGTGACCGCGATCGTGGGCGAGCCTTCAGTCGCGTTCCGTGAGACTATCACGAAGGAAGTGGAATGCGAATACAAGCACTCCAAGCAGACCGGCGGCCGCGGCCAGTACGCCCATACCGTGATGCGGCTCGAGCCCAATTCGGGCAAAGGCTTCGAGTTCGAGGATCATATCAAGGGCGGGGCGATTCCCATGGAATACATTCCGTCGGTCCGCAAGGGGATCGAGGCCTCCATGGCGGAGGGCATCCTCTCCGAGTTCCCGGTAGTCGACGTGAAGGCCGTTCTCCTGGACGGCACCTTCCACGATGTGGACTCCTCGGACATGGCGTTCCGCACCTGCGCGTCCATCTGTTTCAAGGAAGGCTTCCTCAAGGCTGGTCCCATACTGCTCGAGCCCATGATGAAAATCGAGGTGAACACGCCTGACGACTACATCGGCGAGGTCGTCGGCGACCTGAACCGGCGCCGCGGCCGCATCGAATCCATGCGCCGCTACCGCAAGGGTTCGCAGAAGGTCATCGGTTTCGTCCCGCTCATGGAGATGTTCGGGTACGCGACACAGCTCAGGAACATATCCAGCGGCAGGGCCAACTACTCGATGGAGTTCTTCAAGTACGTCCCGCTCAACAAGGATGTCCAGGAAAAGGTCCTGAAAAAAATGGAAGAAAAGAAAAAGGAAAAGGCGAGTTAAGACCGCAAACGTTTACCGGCCTATCTGGCGTATAGTGCAAAAAAGCCCCTCCGAAAGGGGCTTTTTTTTATCGGCTCATTCCCTGAGGGCCTTTTTCAGGCGCGCTATCCATTCGCTCTGATCGGATTCCTCA
>JAKJGD010000126.1 GCA_022704585.1 Spirochaetota bacterium
TGGCCCTCGCCAGGGTCGAATCGGAAGCAGTGAACCCATCAGGTGTGTCCGGTATACCATTATCATCTACATCCGGATAGGCCGGGAAGGTCGGCGTGGCGGTGTTGCAGATATCCAGCGTGATGTCGGAGGCGCTCGCAGCCCCGTTGTATTCGATACCATTGAAGGTCAGCTTGATCGTCCAGGACCCGAACTTGACGCGCGTTATCTTCATAAACAGCCGTGAATCGACCGTATCGTCGTCCTTGATGGCGACCCCTTCTACCGGGTAGTTGTTGACGACCCACAACGCGTATACCGCCAGGCATTCTTCGCCGGAACAGTTGCCGTATCCCACCAGGGTCCCGTCCGTCAGGGTATATGCTTTTTCCGTGAGTATGCCCTTGGGCCGGAATTCGCCCGGCGACAGGTAACCCGGTATGATGGAATCCTCGTCTTCTTTACCGCAGCCGGCAATCGCGAGAATGAACATGAGCGCCACAAGCTTTAAAACTTTCATCAGGAAAACCCCTGGTATGGATATCTATTTGAACGCGAGATCGCGATAATGTTTCAAAAATACTATTGCCTGACGACGGGCAGGCCGCTTACGTGCCATATGTACGACCGGGTTTCTTATTTGTCAACCACCAATAGCGCCCGGAGGCTATTTCCGGGTCAACTCGGTGCTCATGCGGGCAAGTATGGCGGAGCATATACCGGGCAGGCCGCCCCCTATATTCGACTGCATCCATATGAGGTCGTTGTTTTTAATGTCAAGACAGCGCACCCATGCCCTGGTCCTGGAGGCGTTGAAGCCGATGACCAGCAGCATGTCAATGCCGTGCCGGGCGACGAGCCTGTTCAGCACCGCGCTCCTGGTGCCCAGGTATCCGGTGTCGTATATCCGGTAGGCTTCCCTGGTGTAGCCTATCTCCTCGTAATACCGCTCTCCGGTCCAGGTGCCGTGCAGGAACCGCACCGCCTCCGGGTTCGAGACCCTCCGGTACGAGGTTTCCGTCGCCTCAATGGTTTTGAATCTTTCGATCATGTCCGCGGTCAGGCTGTTGCCGAGGTAATTGGCCTGCATACTCGCGACGCCGTACCCCGCGTTCAGGAACGAGCAGAAGAGGTAGTTGAGGTCCGCTCCCTCAAGGTCGGTCAGTATGCCGAGCTTCGATCCCCGGGGGATGATCCTTGAAAGATAGAAATTGTTTTTGCCCATGAAATCCATCATTATCAGCGTAATCCGGTCCACGAGCCTGAAAATCTCTTTCTCCATGGCGCCGACGTTCGAAAAGGTGAATATCCTGTTGAGGCCCCTCCCGTACAGGTTCAGCTCGATCCTGATGCGGTCGTTCGGAAGTATGTCGAATTCCCCGTAGATGAAATAATCGGCGGAGATCCTCTCCGTCAGTTCCATCAGTTCGTGGGGCTTGTACCGTTTCTGCAGAGAGAGGCCGTCCTTCCCGAGCTCCTTGTCGATCTGGGCCGGCTTGATAATGGATACGTAGAAAATATTGCGCAGCGCGTTGGCGAACGAGTTGGGGAACAGCGTTTCGAGGTAATCGTAGTTCGCGTCGCTTGATTTATTGACGAGGTAACCGAACGCCATGCTCGGCGCCGCTTCGGCCCGTGCCGCAAGCACGCCGATAACGAGAAGCAGCGTCGCGACCGGTAGGCAGGCCCGCTTCATCGCTTTCCGGTCATGCTGTCGATCATGCGGTCGACGATCTGCTCGGCACCGCCGCCGATGCCGAAGTTCTCGATCCACATGATGTCATTGGTCCTGAGGTCGATTGCCCGTCCCCAGGCGCCGCCGACCCCCGTCACTTCCAGGAGTATGAGGTACTGCACGTTCCATTTGTTTCTCAGGTCCGCCAGCACCTCGGCCTTGTTGGCCTCGTAGTTGTAATAGTGCATTTTAAACAGGTTGTTGTAGGTCTTCTCAAGCGAGAGAAAGTTTTCGTCCTGGCCGATGTAGGAGACCTTCTTGAAGTCGCGGATGTCGAACACGTCGTTGATCGAGTAGAAGTCCGACGCGTTGACTGCCTTCACCGCGAAGCCCCGCTGCAAGAACCGCGCCATGATTACGTTTTTAACCTTGTTCGGCGCGTCAACGATGACGGCAACGGCTGAATTGGCGGGTATCGGTCGCGCCAGGTACTTCACCGGTCCGGCCGTGCCGCACGAGGTGGCGATTAACAGCGCGGAACAGAAGATGATCGTCGTTGTCGTTATTGTTCGCATGGATATGCTCCTCGGTGATCGTTAAGGCCGCAGGGCCCTTTAGTCTGCATGAAATACACTGCCCGTCTACGCATAGCATGTCATTGCGAGGAGCCCTCGTTTTTTTCGAGGGCGACGAAGCATGCCTCGACTCCGCTCGGCAACCGTTTGGTCCCTGAGCGAGGTCGAAGGGCGCTTCGCCGCGCTCGCGATGACAACGTAACCCGGGTCTGTCTGGACCGCTCCGATCCTCTGCAGAGACTTGCTCTCATCGTTGTAAGATTGCCGTATTCACCGATAATGTCAATAAAAAAAAGCGGGGCGAGGCACTCAAAAAATCGTCCGGGAGATTCCCGGCGTAAAAAAGGCCCCGCTTCAGCGGGGCCTTTCAGATGTCATTGCGGGTGTCGGAACGCTATTTTTTCGGTTCCGCGGCTGCCGGCGACTTGGTTTCCCCGGACTTTTTCTCTTTTTCGATTTTCTCCATGTATTTCTTGAAGCCTTCCTTGTTAACCTTGATCTCGCCGAGGAGGTCTATGATGAACGCGTTCGACTTCAGCTCAAGCTTCTCGGAGAATATCTGCTGACGGATGCGGCCCTCCATCTCCTCGTTCATGGGCATGCCTTTCAGCTGGTCCTTGTTCCTGTTCCAGAACTCGTTCATCTCCTGGTCGGTGACCTGGATGTCGTCCTTTAATTTCTGGAGCAGGTAGTACGAAGACACGAACTGGATCTTCGACAGCTCTTCAATTGTCTTCAGGTCTTCCCTGTTGATGGAATCGTCCTGGAACGCCTTGATGTACAGGAGCTTCCTGCTGACCAGGAATTCCATGAATTTTCTCTTGTTCAGAATGTTGAGCGTGGGATGGTTCTCGATTTCCGGGTTAGCCGCGGCCTTGTCAACGTCCTTCTTGTCCATGTTCAGCATCATCTTGGCGAACATGTAATAGTAATTGTTGAATTGGTTAATGCTTATTTTCTCGTCATCGATCTTGACCGCGAGCTCATCGCCATCTTTTTTACATGTGGTCGTCATCGTTACGGCGAGGATTAATAGAATGATCGCCCATTTGGTCCTTTTCATATACCCAGTCCTTGTTTTGATTAAATTGCTGTCGCGTGAGGCGCGAAACGCCGTGCGGCATTCTGCATTACTGAAGGCAGAACATACCGGTTAGAGCATTTGTTGCAACAATTTTTTGAGTGCGGGGACCTTTTTTTCCGTTTTCATCGATTCCGGCACGAAAATCAGCGTCTCCCGGTCCACGGGGTCCGGGGTCAGGCGCCGGTCGGATGACATCAGGGCGACGACCTTTTTCACGTCGACGCGAGAGCTGCCCGATATCCTTATGCGGATCGATTTCGAGTCCTCGAGTATCTCGTCGATGGCCGCGAGAGAGGCGATCGCCCGGATCCTCTCAATCTCGATCAGTATCTCAACCTCGGCGGGGTAGGGGCCGAACCGGTCCACGAGCTCCTTCTCGACCCGGTCGACCTCCTCGATCGAATCGCACGACTCGAACCGCTTGTAAAACTCGATTTTCTGCTTCTCGTCGCCGATGTATTCGTCCGGGATGTAGAAGTCGGTTTTCAGGAAGAGCGGCGTGCGGAAAAGCGATGCGACCGGCTCGCCCTTGATCTGCCGTATCGCATCGTCGAGCATCTGGAGGTACAGCTCGAAGCCCACGTCGAATATGTTGCCGGACTGCTGGAGGCCCAGGATATTGCCGGCGCCCCGTATTTCCAGGTCCTTCATGGCTATCTTGAAGCCGCTGCCCAGGTCCGAGTATTCCGCGATGACCCGCAGCCGCTTCATGGCCTCTTCCGTCAGGGGCCGGTGCTTCGGGTAGAAGAGGTACGCGTAGGCCTTCCGCATGGAGCGGCCGACCCGGCCCTTGAGCTGGTAGAGCTGCGAGAGGCCGAAGGCGTCCGCGCGGTTGATGACGATGGTGTTCACGTTCGGCATGTCCAGGCCCGACTCGATGATCGAGGTGCTGACCAGTATGTCGTACTTCCGGTTCAGGAAGTCGATCATCACGTCCTCAAGCTCGTGCTCGTTCATCTGGCCGTGCGCCACGGCGCAGGTGGCCTCGGGCACGAGCTCTTTGAGGAAGACGGCGTGCGCCTCGATCGTCTGGACGCGGTTGTGCACGTAGAAGACCTGGCCGCCGCGCTCGATCTCGGTGACAATGGCCATACGCAGAATATCGGGGTTCTCCTCCATCACGTAGGTCTCGATCGACTGCCGGTTCTCCGGCGGCGTCATGATGATCGAGAGGTCCCGTATGCCGGCCATCGCCATGTGGAGGGTGCGGGGGATCGGCGTGGCGGAGAGGGTCATGACGTCGACCAGCGTCCGGAATTTTTTCAGCTGTTCCTTGTGGCGCACGCCGAAGCGCTGCTCCTCGTCGATGATGAGGAGCCCCAGGTTCTTGATCGTGATCTCCTTCGCCAGGAGGGCGTGCGTGCCGATGATGATGTCGATCTTTCCCTCCGAGAGGCTTTTCTTGATCCTGTGTACCTCGCCCGGCGTCCTGAAACGGGATATCATGTCGATCTCGATAGGGTAGCTGGCGAAGCGCTTCTTGAAGGTGGAGAAATGCTGCATCGCGAGGACGGTCGTGGGCACGAGCACGGCGACCTGCCTGCCCGCCATGACCGACTTGAAGGATGCCCGGATCGCCACCTCGGTCTTGCCGAAGCCCACGTCGCCGCAGATGAGCCGGTCCATGGGGCGGGGGCTCTCCATGTCGTCCTTCACGTCCTCGATCGCGGTGATCTGGTCCGGGGTTTCCTCGAACTCGAACAGGGACTCGAACTCCTCCTGCCAGAGCGTGTCCGGCGGGAACTGGTAGCCCTTGAGGGCGCGCCGGGCGGAGTAGATCTTGATGAGCTCGGCGGCGATCTCCTCGACGGACTGGCGGACCTTCTCCTTGATCCTGTTCCACGCGGACTTTCTCCCCAGGTGGTCGATGCGCGGGTGCTTGCCCTCGATGCCGATATATTTCTGCACCATGGTGATCTGGTCCAGCGAAACGTAGAGCCTGTCGCCGTCCGCGTATTCAAGCTGGAGGAAGTCGCGTTCCACGCCGCCCGCGGCCATCCGCTCGATCTTCTGAAATATGCCGATGCCGTGGTTGATATGCACCACGTAGTCGCCGGGCTTCAGGTCAAGGAAGGAGTCTATGGGACGCGATGTCTTCCTTTTGAACTCGCGCTTCTTGCGGTAGCTCTTCCCGAATATCTCGTGGTCGGAAAGGATGAGCGTTTTACAGGAGCCGATCTCCACCCCCTGAGAAAGAGGGGAGAGGAGTATGTTCACCGGCGTATCGGTGTACTGCTCGAAGTTCGTGTCAGGCCTGAACTCGCCAAGAAGGTCGGAGAGGCGGCGCGCCTGGCCCTCGAACCCGGTCGTTACCACCACCTTCCACCCGTCGGCGGTCCGGGACGCGATCTCCTCGCGCACCTGCTTGATCCTGCCGTGGTAGTTGGGGATGCTCTTCAGGTCCCACTTGAGCGAGTCCCGCGACGACGTGAAGGCCTGCAGGCTTATCGCCCGGCGCCGCGCGGCGTCAAGCGCGCCCGGGTCGAGGAGCTCCGCGGGAGGGAGGCAGAGGGTGGCGTTGCGCTTCCTCTCGTACAGCTCGTTGAAGTTTTTCTCGAGCTGGCCCCTGCGCGCGTCCAGCTCGGCCGGCTCCAGGAGGATGATGCGCGCTCCCTCGTGGATGTAGGAGAGCAGGGTGGTGCTCCCCGTGGCCAGGGGGAAGAGGTCCTCGATGCCGATCGGGTCGGTGAGGGACCCGGCCTTCACCTGCTCGATGATGAGCTCCGGGAGGTCCATGCCGGCGGCATGCGCCTCGCCGAGGGCCCGGAGTACCGCCTCGCGCTCCTTCCCGAACAGCACGAGCTCCCTGCGGGGATAGATCGTGACCGAGGGCAGCGCGGTCCCGGATATCTGTGTGTTGATGTCGAACTCCCTGATCGATTCGAGAGTGTCGCCGAAAAAGTCGAGGCGCAGCGGGCTCTCGTGCGAGGGAGGGAAGATGTCGATGATGCCTCCCTTCACCGCGAAATGGCCGAACGAGTCGACCCGCTTCTCGCGCGAGTAGCCGTATCCGGCCAGCATCTCCACGATGTCGTCGAACGGGTAATCGCCGCCGGCCTCCAGCAGCACGCCCTTCCGCTCGAAAAAGCCGCGGTCCGGGATCTTGCGGATGAGCGATTCCACCGTGGTCACCACGAGGGCCGGCTCGTTCCGTATCAGCCGGTAGAGGGCGGTTATCCGCTCCCGCTCGGTGGCCTCGGG
>JAKJGD010000127.1 GCA_022704585.1 Spirochaetota bacterium
CGAACTCGAGCCGCTTCTCGCCCGCGTAGGAGCCCCGGTCGATGATGAAGTCGCGGCCCGATTCCAGGCAGCGGTACACGGCCTGGAACCACGCGTCCGGCAGGGTGGTAGCTTCAATGTGTACTGGATTCAGTCCGCTTCTATGGGCCGCAGTCATGGCATACTCCGGGATAGGGATTGTAATTCAACGCTCCCGGCATTATGTCGTGCGATTTTGTATTCTGTCAAGAATTATGCTGACCAGAATAGGACTCGGAACCGTTCCGGGAACGAGCGCGCTCCGGGGCGTCCCCTGAAAAAAGCGGAATACGGGCATAAATTACTTGCGCAAACAGGGGTGCTGGCGCGAGGGTTGGGGGTCAGAGCAAACCCGGAGAGGGTTATAGTGAACCCCAAGGGGTCAGAGCAACCTGCGCCTTGACGGGTTACTCTTCTATATAAAGGTAGAGAGCCGGGACACATGGATTACTATAATACACAGTCTGCCGTGGCCATTAAGGAGTATCTTGACAGGGAGATGCCGCGCTACCTGGAGATCCTCCGCGACATGGTGGGGATCAATTCCTATACCCTCAACCCCGCCGGGGTGGAGCGGCTCGCCGATTACACGGCCGGCGCGTTCAGCGGTCTCGGGTTTGCGGACGAGCGGGTGCCGTCCGCGTTCCCCGCGTACGGCAAGCACCTGGTGCTGTCCCGGGGCGGCGCGTCCGGCAGGAAGATCGGCCTGGTGTCGCACCTGGACACGGTCTTCTCCCCGGAGGAAGAGGAGCGCAATGATTTCCGCTGGCGCGTCGAGGGCGACCGCGCGTACGGGCCCGGCACCGAAGACATCAAGGGCGGCACGGTGGTGGCGCTCATGACGCTCGAGGCGCTGCGGCGCGCCGCGCCCGCGCTCTTCGAGGATATATCCTGGACCATGCTCCTGGACGCGTCCGAGGAGACCGTGTCCGACGACTTCGGCGCACTGTGCGTGGAGCGGCTCGGACCGGACGCGCTCGCCTGCCTGATATTCGAGGCGGGAAAGGTGAGGGGAAGCGACTTCCAGGTGGTGGCCTCGCGCAAGGGAAGGGCCGAGATCCGCGTTTCGGTAGAGGGCAGGGGCGCGCACTCCGGGGTAGCACATGATCGCGGTGCCAGCGCCATCAGGCAGATAGCCGAAGTCGTACAGAAAATGGAATCTGTCACGAATTACGGCCGCGGCCTCACGGTGAACGTGGGCCGGATCGCGGGCGGGTCCCAGATCAACCGGGTTCCCCACTTCGCTGAAGCGATTGCGGAGATGCGCGCGTTCATCCCTGAAGTGCTGGATGCCGCGATCGAGGAGGTGCTCGCGCTGGACGGATTCTCGACCGTTAAGAGCGCGGACGGGGAATTTGCATGTACAACATCGGTGGAGCTGGTACGGAAGGTGCCCGCATGGCCTGACAATGACGGATCGAAGAAGGTCCTTTCGCACTGGCAGGCCGCCGGGGAGCTGCTCGGCTGCACCGTACACCTGGAGAAACGGGGCGGACTTTCCGACGGAAATTATTTCTGGGACAGGATTCCCACCATCGACGGGCTGGGCCCGTCGGGAAGCAACCCGCACTGCTCGGAGCGCTCGGCTGACGGCAGCAAGGAGCAGGAGTACTCGGTCATTTCCTCCTTCGTTCCGCGGGCGGTTCTCAACGCCATGGCCATTCTGCACATGGTCGGAAAATAAGCCTTTTTATAACGCCGATTACTATCTGCGGAAACTCGATAATCCGTTTTGTGGCCCAATCTCCCAATATTTCTCCCATGTTTTATCGATTTTTATTGACGGATACAGGGAATCCGCACTAGTGTGCATAAATAACCCTCTTCAGGAGGCCCTGCATGAATCTGCTTCTCATCCTCGGAATTTCAATTGTAGTGTTATGGCTCGGGTACCGGTTTTACGCCCGGTTTATCGAAAAAAACTTCGATGTTGACGGGTCACACGTGACACCCGCGGTCGAGATTAACGACGGCGTGGATTACGTTCCCACCCACAAGATCGTCATATTCGGTCACCATTTCGCTTCGATAGCCGGCGGCGGCCCGATCATCGGGCCCTGCGTGGGGCTCATCTTCGGCTTCGCGCCGGTCTGGCTCTGGATCATCCTGGGCACGGTGCTGATCGGCGCCGTGCATGATTACTCGGTCCTGCTCGCGTCCATGCGGGAAAAGGGACGGTCGATCGCGGAGATAGCGGAAAAGACGCTGGGAAGAACAGGCTTTCTCCTCTTCATCGGCTTCACCATCATCATGCTCCTCATGGTCACGTCGGTCTTCCTGACTCTTACGACCACGGCGCTTGCGTCCAAGTACCCGGTCGAGTTTTTCGGCGGCGGCGACCTCGGCATACGCACGGTAGTGGAAAACGGCGTCACCTACGCGGTCATAGGCGGCATCGCCTCCACCTCGGTCATCGTGATCACCTGCTGCGCTCCGCTGGTCGGCTATTTGTTATACAAGCGCGGCGTCAGCGCTTACGTGATGGCCATTGTCGCCATCGTAATATGCGCCATCTCGATTGAAATCGGCCTGATGTTCCCCATAAAGATCGACTCCTTCCTCTGGATGGTAATCCTTTCAATATATACGATTTTCGCCGCGGGCGTGCCGGTATGGGTCGTGCTGCAGCCGCGCGACTTCACCAACTCGTTTTTGCTCTACGGCGGCGTCATCGGCATGCTGATCGGCACCGTCGTCCTGGGCTTCCAGGGCGCCGTAGTTAACGCGCCCATGCTCAACCTTGAGGTCGGTGCCCAGCACCTCGGCTACGTGTGGCCCATTCTTTTCATCACCGTGGCGTGCGGCGCGATCAGCGGGTTCCACGCCCTGGTGGCCGGCGGCACCACGGCCAAGCAGGTCAATTACGAAAAGCCTGACGCGCGCATTGTCGCCTATGGCGGCATGTCGCTGGAAGCGCTCCTGGCCGTCATGGTCATTATCACCCTCGGCTGCGGCATAGGCTACGACCAGCTCTGCAACATCGTGTTCCCGGCTGACGTGGCGGTCAAGTCCAACCCGGTGCTCGCCTTCGCCCTGGGCGTGGGCGGCCTGCTGAACAAGGCGGTCGGACTGCCGGTGGTCTACGGCACCGTGTTCGGCATACTCATGGTGGAGGGCTTCGTGGTCACCACGCTGGACACCGCGGTGCGGCTCAACCGCTACCTGTTCGAGGAGCTCTGGCACATGCTGTTCAAGAAGGTGCCGAAGGTTCTCAATACCTATATTTTTAACTCGATGCTCTGTGTGGCGCTTATGTTCATACTGGCGTATTTCAACGCGTTCAAGCAGCTCTGGAACCTGTTCGGTGCCGCGAACCAGCTTCTCGCGGCCCTTTCCCTGATCACCGTAAGCATCTGGCTCCTGAAAAAAGGGAAAAAGTACCTGTTTGCGCTCATCCCCGGGGCATTCATGCTGATAACTACTATCGTGTCGTTGGTTCTGATCCTGGTGCAGCAGTATATTCCCAAAGGGAACTGGATGCTTTCAGCAGGCGACATTATACTCCTCTGCCTGTCCGTGGGTGTTGTCATCATGAGCGTCAGGCAGTTCGTCCAGGGCAGGAAGAGTGTAAAGCCGGCCTGAAACACATCTGAAAATCGGCTTTTAATCTCTTAATGAGGCCCCTGATGCAACACCATCGAGGGGCCTTTTCATGCTCAATTGTTTTGCTCTGGCCCGGCTATTTTTTTTTATAATCAATCCCTCCATTCGTATATACAGATGGAAACAGGAGGGATGATATGCCGAGAAAAAAGAGAATTTGTATGCCAGAGTTAACTTACCATGTGATGTCAAGGTGTATTGACAAGAGATCATTGATGAAGACAAATAAAATGAAAGATTTGATGATGTCAGTCATAACCATGGCCCAGGATAAATATATTTTTGAGTTAGTTGCCTTTACAATCATGGATAATCATTTTCACTTTTGTATCAGAACATGCATGGGTGGGGAAGATATATCAAGGATTATGCAGTTTATTAAGTCCCAATATGCGAGAAGATATAATAGGATCATGAATCGTTCGGGGCCGTTCTGGAATGAAAGATTTTATGATACAATTATAGAAGATTCGGAATATCCACGTGATGTATTTATCAAAGTTAACTTATATTTAGGTTATAATCCAGTGAAAAGTGGTTATGTAAAAGACCCGCGAGATTATAAATATAGCAGCTTTAATTGCTATTGGGACCAGAACTACAAACCGTCGATTAAAATAATTCTTCACCCCTTTTTTCTGAGTCTGGGAGAAACATTCAAGGAATGCGCGCAAAAATTTCTTGAATATGAAGAATCTTTTAGGAAACGAATTATTGAAGAATTAGCATTCTTGTAAAATTAACGCCCATTTTATTTTTACGTTGATTATTGGCATAAATAATTGATGTATTGTTTGATTTTCATATGTATGAATACATGTCACATATGGGAAATGCTGCATGTTTTACCGAATTATCCTTCCGGATGATACTCTGATTTCCTGCTGAATCTATATAATATCGTATCATTATTACAATAGATAGTATTTAATCATAAAAAGAATTTCTATAACAGCATTACTCTGGCACCAGAAAAGGCATCGGAAAAATGACGCTGGTGAACACCGAGAGAGACAACATTTGACACTATCATGATGTGATTGCTCTGACACCGGTGACTAATTGCTCTGACACCGGTGATATCGAAAAACATTTGACATCATTGAATGTACTTAAAATATAAATAACAATAGCTATAACATCCCAGATGACGGTTGGAACATGAAGTTACTTGCCAAGGGTCGAATAAACAATCATATGCATGTAGCTACCGACTGCATGTATCCGGGCTTTATCGTCAGTGGAAAGTCGAAGAATGCCATGATAGAAGGGGGCTTCAACCTCCTGTCCCCCTTCTACCTGTCGCAGATCAGGGAGATACTGGGAGAAAGCTCCCCTCTCGATTACCTCTTCATCACCCATTCCCATTACGACCACCTGGGCGCCGCCGGCTACTTAAAGAGGCACATCCCGGGGCTCAAGGTGGCGGCGCACGAGCGCGTGGTCCCGCTTTTGAAGAAGGAATCGGTCCTGGCCATGATGAACCGCCTGAGCGAGATACAGCGCGGCCTGTTCGGGAGCATAGCCGGCACCGAGGACCTCGCCATCCGTCCCATGGAGATGGACATTACCGTGAAAGAGGGGGATGAGTTCGATCTTGGGGGCCTTCACGTCCGCGTGCACGAGGTCCCGGGCCACACGCGCGACTCGCTCGCCTACTTTATACCGGAGATCGGCGCGCTTTTTCCCGGCGAGGCCGCGGGCGTACCGGAGGGAAGGGAAGGCGACGGGACCCAGGTCGAGTTCCTCTCGTCGTACGACGACTACCTCGCCTCGATTGACAGGATGATGGCGCTCGAGCCGGCCATGATATGCTTCGGCCACGGGTGGATTTTCACGGGCGAGGACGCCGCGGGTTTTTTACGGAAGTCCCGCGAAGCGACATTCGCGTACCGTGAGCTGATCGAGCGGTATATCCGGGACGCCGGCGGCGAACTGGACCGGGCCATAGAGACAATGGCGCGGAAAGAGTATGATGAGAAGGGAACGATTTACCAGGAGCGCACCGCGTACCTCACCAACCTCACGGCGCAGGTAAAGCATATAGCGGGCCTGATGAACTGAGTTTCGGGGCGGTTACTTCTCCTCTTTTTTACGGATGAAATTGCAGACGATCTTTTTGTCGGGCGTGACCAGGGATACCACGAGCCTGTTTTTGCTGTCGGTCAGGGTGTAGGTGTACCCGTACAGCTCGGTCCCCGTCTTTTTCCTGAAGTCGATCGTATCGCCTTCGGCCCTGCCGATCAGGTCCACCACCGTGTGCTCTCCCGTGATGAGCTCCCAGTCGATGCGCCACTTGTTGAAACGGATTTTCTTTATCTCGATCGAGGTGCCGCACCAGGGGTCCTTGAAGGACAGGAGCGTCCGGTACTTCCCGTTGAAGTCAAGCATGGCGGCTAATCCGCCGGTTGCGCAGACCAGCGTGATCAAAAGTGGAAGGATTGTTCGAGCTCTCATGCCGATAGTACCCCGTCTGTATCAGTGCCGAAGCGCACCGCGCTTCCTAGGAAAAAACTTTTATCAGCCTGCCGGCGTCCAGCACCGTCGCGTATATCATCAGGCCGATGATAAGGATCCATCCGGCCACCATGACCGGGACATATATGTTCCGCAGGCGGTGATGCATCTTTTCGAGAAGGCAGAGGATGATTTTTCCCCCGTCAAGAACCGGCAGCGGGAGCAGATTGAAGACGGCCAGGTTCGCGCTCAGGATGAACGCGAGCCTGAGCGCATGGAGCGCGTCGCCGTCGATGAACCGGCCGCCCTGGTGCATGATCCCGACGATCCCGGACATGCTGTCCGGCCTGGTGAACAGGCCCTGGAGCGAGCCCAGTATGGAGAGGAGCAGCGTACCCGTCTGCCGGAACGGCTCG
>JAKJGD010000128.1 GCA_022704585.1 Spirochaetota bacterium
GTCTGATCTTTTCCCGGAACCGGCCGTCTACTGCAAAGGGGAGACGCGCGGTATCCGGGCCCAGCGGGAGGGAGAAATTGACGGCCGGGACCATCATGGCGCCGAAAGAGGCGATGTCGGTAAGACTGATAAAGAGCGCGGTATTGTATCCGCCCAGGCTTGCTCCTATCAGGCCGATCTCCGGTGCGCCCATATCGAGCAGGATACGAAAGGCGCCGTACAGATCATGCATATTCTGCCCCACACATTCACAGGTCATCGCAACATCGTCCGGCTGGAGATAGATTCCTCTCTGGGAGAGGGGTCCCGCGCTCCGTTTCCAGTGGAAAGGTGCGATGAACAGTGCGACATCAAGCCCTCCCGAAAAAAGGCGCCCTACCCTGAACATCCTGTTCGCCTGCCGCGGCTCTCCCAGCATGTAGCCATGGTGGCACAGCACCGTTTTTCTCCGGCCGTCGCCGTGCGTCCACCGGACCAGGTAGCCGTACCTGTTCGCGTCATATGAGCCGTATCGCTCACGGAGGAGCGGATTTTTTGCCACATACCCGCTCTCGTACCGCACGAGCTGGCACTCGCCATCATGATACGGCCTTCTCTCGATTATCGAGCTGGCTGGCGTTGATGCGGGAAAGGTGAAAAAGTTTTCGGGCCTGTCCGCATACCCGCAGTCAATGTAAAAATCGACCTGACGCTCGTACTCCTCCCTGCTGATTTTTCTCTTTGCCCTGAAGGGGGCCGCCACTCTCGGAACCGAGAGGAACAACCAATCCACCACGCCTCCGGCCATGTCCAGAATACGCTCACCCGCATCGGGGCCGACTCTAGGCTCATTGTTCATAATTGCATCATTCTCCGGTGCATTATTTAATTGTGCTTCCAGCCGCAGCCCTGACCCGCATCATCATGTTGTTCAGCAGTATCATGACGACATGGTACACGATAAACAGCTTCCGCTTCATCCAGTATATCAATGCTATATCGAAAGAGGTAGTCACCAGGAACCTGTTCTTTCTCATCCCCCTGATTATTTTCAGGGCCACCCGTTCCGGCGTCACCGCCCTGCTCTCGAATTGTTTCATGAATTTTTTTGCCTCCGGGTGGGTCCGGTCAATGCCGAGTACCAGCGCTGTTTCTACCAACGGCGTTTTCACAGCTCCCGGGCACACAACGCTTACCCCGATCCCGTGCCGCCTGAGGTCATAGCGAAAGACCTCGGAAATGCCCCTGAGCCCGAACTTGCTGGCGCTGTACGCCGCGTGCCAGGGCAGGCCGATCAGTCCGGCGGCGGATGAAACGTTCACCAGGTGCCCGCCCCTGCCGGCTTTCACCATTCCCGGCATCAGGCACTCGATGACATGGATGGGGCCCATCAGATTAATATCTATCATTTTTTTCCAGTGCTCATACTGCAGCATCTCGACAGCGCCCCAGATTGACGTGCCGGCAATATTCATCACGATGTCCATTGGGCCTGATTCGGCCTGGATTTCGGCCGTGAATGTTCTTACTTCATCATAATTCCTGATATCCAGCGCTTTCCATGATACAACGCTGCCGCCGCTGAGGGCAATCATTGATACGACTTCCTCCAGCTGTTTCGCATTGATATCAGTCAAGTATAACCGCGCACCCCGCTCTCCCATGGCGATGGCCGTGGCCCTTCCGATTCCGCTCGCAGCACCGGTAATGAAACACTTCTTGTTCTTAAACATCTCGTTTTTCATCAATACCCCCCGTGACACAATCTGGCTGCAAATCCAACATACATACCGTAGTCAGATACCTTGGTATGTATGTTCATTTATGGCTATTTAAGTCAATACATTAATTAATTTATTACAATCCCGACCTGTCACATATTGTACCATGCATTGGAGCTATGACCTGATTATATAACATCACAACCAGCGCTTCACATGTCTTCATATGAATATTGTATACAATTGAGCCGGTAATTACCATCGGAGTATATGACAAATCCTTTTTCCCGTGAAGCACGGTCCATGGATGTATACATTCCATACTATTCTGTATTCCTGATTTAAATCAGGAATTGCATGAATAGATTTTTTATAATTTAATAAGACGTACATATTCATATATGCTAATCTGCCCGTAACTTCAGCACATGAAATCTCCCTGCAAGAAGAAATAGATTGAAAAGGAAAAATGATGCGTAAAATCGTATTTGTCGAACCTAAAGCGGCCGAAGAGCATATCTTTGCACAATTCAAGCTGCCCCGCCTGGGCGTTATCATCCTGGGCACCATGATGAAGGAGCGCGGCTGGGACGTTGAAATAATCATCGAGAGCCTGACGCCCATAGAGCTGGATGATATGTTGCAGGCCGACATCGTGGGCATTTCCGCCATCACCAACACCGCGGGCAATGCCTATGCTCTCGCCGATGAGCTCAGGCTGCGGGGGATTACAGTCATCATGGGAGGGCCCCATGCCACCTTCATGACCGATGAAACACTGGAACATGCCGATTACGTGATACGCGGCGAGGCTGAGAGCTCCTTCATGGAATTCATCGACGCATGGGAAGGAAACAAGCGGTTCCGGGAGGTCCCCGGGCTATCTTACAGAAAAGACGGCACTATCCTGCACAATAACGCCACCCCGGCAGAAACAGTGCTGGATAACCTTCCCATCGCAGATCTGACACTGGTGAAAAACAGCGGCGCCCTGAAAATCCTGCCGATCCAGACCTCGCGCGGCTGTCCTTACGACTGCTCTTTCTGTTCGGTCACCGGCATGTTCGGACGGCACTTCCGTTTCCGTTCGACCGAACATATTCTTCGCGAACTGCGCGGTTACCGCAACCTCGGCAAGATGATCTTCTTTTACGATGACCATTTCGCGGCCAACAGGGCAAGAGCAAAGGAGCTCCTCCGCGCAATGATACAAGAGGGCCTGACGTTCAAGTGGTCGACCCAGGTACGCGTTGAAGTAGCCCGGGACAGGGAGCTCCTCGAGCTGATGAAACGCGCCGGCTGCCACACCCTCTTTATCGGTCTTGAGTCGGCAAACCCGGAAAGCCTGCGCGAGATGAAAAAGAACCAGACCATTGACGACATCATAAACGCGGTAGCTATCATTCAATCATACGGTATCCATGTGCACGGAATGTTCGTTTACGGCTTCGACAGCGACTCCATACCAATCGTGAAAGAGACTGTCAGGTTCGCCCGGAATCTTGACATAACCTCTGTCCAGTTTCTGATTCTTACCCCCTATCCAGGCACCCGTTTTTATGCCGAGGTGAAGAACCGCATCGTCAGCAGGGACTGGTCCCTCTATGATGCGCACCATGTCGTTTTCAGGCCGAAGCACTTCAGCATGAAGGCGCTGCAGTTCGCACAGGTGAAAAGTCACAACGGATTCTATTCCTGGGGACGGATATTCAGACTTGCTGCGGCGAAACGGTGGGTCGCCACGGGAATCGCCCTGTATTCCCATGCCCTTAACTTTCTTTATGTAATAAAAAATGTTCGTTATTTCATGCAACTCGTCATCCAGGACCGTGCCGTTTCAGACAGCGCGGAAGCATACCCGGAAGAAAAGGCGATATAATACCTGCCTGCCTCTCGCATCTGAGCATGGAAACAATTGACACGAGCACGCTTTGCTGCACACTATAATTCAGCGAAGGAGGCACGACATGCCCGTGAAAACCGATTTTATCACTGTATCCACGAAGGGAAACCGCGAGGTTACCGACCTGACGCCGCGGCTTATGGAGATCGTCCGGAGGATAGGCGCTGCCGATGGCATCGCCGTGGTATTCGCCCCCGGCTCCACCGCAGGAGTCACCACAGTAGAATGCGAGCCCGGGTTAAAGAAAGATATCGACCTTTTTCTCGAGAGGATCATCCCGTACGGGGGCCGTTATCATCATCATGAGACCTGGCATGACGACAACGGATCGTCCCACCTGCAGGCGGCCCTTATCGGGCCGTCAGTCGCGGTACCGGTTGTTAAGGGAAAGCCGGCCCTCGGAACCTGGCAGCAGGTGGTGCTGATCGACTGCGACACCAGGCCCCGGGAAAGAGAGATTGTCGTGCAGGTGATATACTGAAGGGCTAGCGCCTCTTCTGCTCGTATTCCTTGATATATTCGCTGATGAGGCTTTTATTCTCGCCGGAATCCTCCTCCCGCTGGCGCCTGAGGGCCGCGCCGCGGTCAAACAGGAGAATGAGCTTCTTGAACGGCAGGATGATGAACGAGCCAAGCGCCTTGAGCGCATCGAGCACGGAACTGAAGAATTCCCTGAGCGCCGACTTCTTCATGCCCTGCGCCGCCGACCTGATGGAGGTGAGGGTCTGGGTGGCCGCTTCCGAGGCCTTTGACGCGGTTGTCGCTACCGCGTCCGCCGCGGCCCGGGCGGCGCCTCCGTACATTCCCGGCACCGTTGTCGGCGACTTGGTAACCTCGAACTTGGGCATGTACGAGGTCTTGCTGTAGGTGCCGCGCAAGCGGAACATGCCGGAGCTCGATTCCGTACCGCGATCTATGAAGAACAGGAACAGATAGTAGACATACATGGCCGCGTTGTAAAAGATGAGAAAAAAAGCGATCCATATCTCGAGGAACGACCAGAGAAACTCCAGAAACATCTTTCCGCAATCGACCCACTTGAAAATAAACGAAAAAATGTTATCGATGAAGCCGTTTGAAAACTGCTTTACGACCGTGTACTTCATTGCGTCCCTCCAGAAATGTCCGTGTTAATGCGATATCCGGTTTGCGATACATCGGCCGACTGGTGCATTCCGCCCACGGCTGAATGATGATATTTATGAAGATGCGACACGGCGAGTCAATGAAAAAATATCAGCTGCGGTCATGCATGTGCCGAAAAGAATAAGCCGCCCGGGTGGATTGAGACGTTATTGTCTGACGGTATCACGCTTTATCCAGAGCATCATCGAGTTCGTCGAACAGGTTCGATGAAGAGCCGGCCTGGTCCTCGATTGCGCTGACCGGTTCAGGGATCTTCACGTCCGCCGTGTTCTCGAGCACCTCGAGCTCCGGCTCTTCGAACTCAACCGGCGCTGTCCGCGCCGGAGCAGCATAGCGCTCATCATCTTCCCCGTCGTACAGGTGGTCACGCGAGCGGTGGTATCGCGCCCGCGACGCCACCAGGCTCGGGTTCTCGATAACGGTCCGCCCCAGGTTGAAGGTCAGGTTGTGGTCCCGCGTCAGCTCGTCCGTCACGGAAGCGATCTTATCGGGCGGGATGGTGGCCATTTTCAGCAGCTCGTCTATGCCGAAGCTGAAGAGGTGAGGCTCCCGGTTCTTGAGCGAAACATTGTCCTCTATCAGCTTGTTTTCCAGGAACACGTAAACCCGGGTGATCGGCTTTTCGTAGAACTTGGACTCCATCCGGATAAAGGTAAACCAGACCCGCTGGCTGATCGCGGTGAAGATCCGCTTCAACAGGTCTGACGACTTCTTGATGAGCTTGATCATTGAATCCTTGTTTATGGGGAGAACGATCGTGGTACCGAAACTTATGGCGGTTGCGTTCCGCGGCTTGTCGGAAACAATCGCCAGCTCGCCGAAAATCTCCCCCTCTTTTAAGACAGAGAGAATGATCTCGCTGTTGTTGTGGTACTTGACGATTTTAACTTTTCCTTTTTTGATGATATAGAGCTCGTCTCCCGGCTCGTGCTCGCAAAAGACGATCTGCTTGTCGGCATACCGTTTGTAGATCCCTTCAGGCACCGGCTCCGGTATCCTGGTTATGCCGGTTTTTTGAATGGCGGCAAGCAGGTCCCTGACCTCGCGGGCATGGGCGCCTGTCGCGAACATCTCACTGTAACGGGTCAGGACATAAAATGCAGCGGCGTTGTTGCCGCTCCGGTGATAGTATGAACCGAGATTAAACAGCTGCTCGTCCTCCGTGAGGAAGAGATCCTTCTGTGCGCCCATCTGGACGATCATGGTATCGAACATCCGCAGTTCGTCGGCGTAGGAGTTGAGAAGCTTGATGGCTATATTCGAGTTTTTCTGGAGCAGGGCCAGAAAACGCTCCCGGGTGAAGATCAGGACAGTGGAGTTTACCTTCGCGAACGCCGTTTCCATCCGGGGCCGCCTGCTCAGAGAGGAGATGAAGCCGAACACATCCCCCGGGGCCGCATTGTTGCCGTGGGTGCTTATGCGCTCATTTGTGCTTTTGAATTCGACGAGGCCTTTTTCTACGATATAGACAGCATCGACGTCCTCGTCCCCCTCGATGTAAATATACGCCCCCGCCTTGAAGGCGTTCCTGCTCTGCTCTTTCATCTGTTCACATCCAGTAGACCTGCATGCTCTCCGACAATTCGCGGGCCTTGTCCGCGCCGGCAAGTGCCTTCACGAGCTCGAGTGCGAACGGGATCGCACAGCCCGGACCCTTCCCGGTAATCACTTGTCCGTCGCGTACCACCGGATCGGGAACTGCTGTCGCGCCGGTCATCTGCTCCTCGAACCCGG